>JAFUXY010000427.1 GCA_017477005.1 Lachnospiraceae bacterium
CAAATACTTCCCGTACTCCGTCTTCAACAGCGGCTCTGCCAACTTCAAAAGCTGCTCCCTGTCGATGAAGCCTTTCTTGTAGGCGATCTCCTCGATGCAGGACACATAGAGCCCCTGCCGCTTCTGGAAGGTCGCGACAAAATTTGCGGCAGACAAAAGCATGTCATGATTTCCGGTGTCGAGCCATGCGAACCCGCGCCCCAGCGTCTCCACCAGCAGATCGCCCCGCTTCAAATATTCGTTGTTCACAGAGGTAATCTCCAGCTCGCCCCTCGCGGACGGCTGAATCCCCTCAGCGATCGCCACCACATCATTGTCATAGAAATACAGCCCCGGCACCGCGAAATTGCTCTTTGGCTTCGCGGGTTTTTCCTCAATCGAAATCGCGCGTCTTTCCTCGTCAAACTCCACCACGCCGTACTCCTGCGGATGCTTCACATAATACCCGAAAATCGTTGCGCCCGAATGCGACTGGGTGTGCTTTGCCACGCGCTTCAAGACAGCCGAAAAGCTCTGTCCGTAGAAGATATTATCGCCCAAAACCAACGCCACCGGATCCGATCCAATGAACGATTTTCCCAGAATAAACGCCTCGGCCAGTCCGTTCGGCGCTTCCTGCACCGTATAGGAAATCGCCATGCCAAGCTGAGACCCGTCGCCCAGCAGCTCCTCGAACACCGGCAGATCCCGTGGCGTGGAAATGATCAGAATTTCCCGGATCCCCGCAAGCATCAGCGTCGATAAAGGATAATAGATCATCGGCTTGTCGTACACCGGCATGATCTGCTTGCTGATGGCCTTTGTCAGCGGATACAGCCTCGTTCCGCTTCCCCCTGCTAAAATAATCCCTTTCATAGCTTCACCGCTCCTTCTCCACCGCTTCCAAAGCCGCCTCGATTACCTTGTCCATATCATAATACCGGTACTTTCCCAGCCGTCCTCCAAACCGAACCTTTGCCCTGTCCTCTTTTGCCCTGTCCTTGTATTTCTGATACAGCGCCGCATTTTGCTCATCGTTGATCGGATAATATGGCTCAATGCCCGGCTTCCATTCCTGCGAATATTCGCGGCTGATGATCGTCGTATTCTCTGCCAAAAGGCTGCTGTTTTCCACCTCAAAATGCTTGTGCTCAATAACGCGGGTATAGGGCTTTCCGGTCTGCTCGCTCTCGGGTTTGTCGAAATCAAAACCCTCGGTGTAATTGACCACGGCATTTCCCTGGTAGTTGTCTACCTCCAGTTCCTCGGTCTCAAAACGCACACTGCGGTACGCCAGCGGTCCATAGCAATACCCATAATATTCATCGATCGGACCGGTGTAGATCAGCTTGTCATATTCCACATCACCCACGTCCTTGAAATCCGTGTTCAGCCGCACGTCCACGCCTTCCACGTCAAGCATCTGCTCCACCATCTTCGTATAACCGCCGATCGGAATGCCCTGGTATTTGTCGTTGAAATAATTGTTGTTGTTGACAAACCGGAGAGGCAGCCGCTTGATAATAAAGCCCGGCAGCTCGTCGCACGCCCTGCCCCACTGCTTTTGTGTATAGCCCTTGATCAGCTTCTCGTAGACATCCCGCCCTACCAGCGACAGCGCCACTTCTTCCAGATTTTTCGGCTCTGAAATCTGCTCGGCGGCAATCTGCGCGTCGATCTTCTCCTTCGCTTCACGAGGCGTACGAACCCCCCACAACTCGTGGAAGGTGTTCATGTTGAACGGCAGATTATAAAGCTCGTCCCGATACACCGCTACCGGCGCATTGACATAATGATTAAACCGCGCGAACTGGTTCACATATTCCCAAACCCTGTCATTTGAAGTGTGGAAAATATGCGCCCCGTATACGTGGACATGGATGCCCCTCGTTGGCTTCATATGGGCGTTTCCGCCGATATGATCCCGGCGGTCGATCACCAGCGACGTCCTGCCGATCTTCGCCATTTCCGTGGCAAACACTGCCCCAAACAGCCCCGCTCCCACAATCAGATAATTGTATTTCATGCGACCCTCTCCTCGACTTTGCGGCGGCTCCATTGCAAAACCACCATAGCTTTTTCCCTACCGATTCCCGTACATCTTCTCATACTACTGCTGATAATCGCCGCTTGTCACGTTTTCGACCCAGTCCTGATGCTCCAGATACCACTTCACCGTCAGCCGGATTCCCTCTTCAAACGGCGTATCCGGCTCCCAGCCGACTTCCCGCTTGATCTTGTCCGGCGCGATCGCATACCGCCGGTCGTGCCCAAGCCTGTCCTTTACAAAAGTAATCAAATCCTCCGATACATTGGCCTTGCGCGGATCGTCGTCTGGCAAAAGCTCCTGCAGGGTTTTCAAAATTGTCTTTATAATCGTAATATTCGTGCGTTCGTTGTGCCCGCCAATATTGTAGGTCTCACCGATCCTGCCCTTTTGCAGAACCATATCGATGCCCTTGGCATGGTCTCTCACATACAGCCAGTCGCGGATATTTTTCCCGTCCCCATACACCGGCAGCGACTTCCCGGCCAGGGCATTCGCGATCACAAGCGGAATCAGCTTCTCCGGGAATTGGTACGCCCCGTAGTTGTTGGAGCAGTTGGTAATATTCGCCGGAAAACCATAGGTGTCGATATAAGCTTTGACGATGAGGTCGCTCGATGCCTTGCTCGCCGAATACGGAGAATGCGGATCGTAGGGCGTCGTCTCATAGAAATAGGTCGGCTCCTCCCCCTCCCGGGGCTCCGGCAGCGAGCCGAACACCTCATCGGTGGACACATGCAAAAACCGTTTTCCTTCCACAAAACCGCCGTCCTCCGTGCTCCACGCCTCCTTGGCGCAGTTCAACAGCGTCGCCGTTCCCAGTACATTGGTACGCACGAAAATCTCCGGATCCACAATCGAACGATCGACATGGCTTTCCGCCGCAAAATGCACGACCCGATCAATCTCATTTTCCCGAAATACCGCAGAGATCGCTTCGCGGTCGGTAATATCGGCACGGATGAAACGGTAATTCTCCCGGCCTTCGATCTCCTTCAGATTCGCCAAATTCCCGGCGTAAGTCAGCTTGTCCAGGTTGATAATTCTAATCTCATCTCCGTATTTTTCAAACATATAATAAATGAAGTTGGAACCGATAAAACCGGCTCCTCCCGTCACCAAATAAGTCATTCGATTCCCTCCAAATATTCATCCAACGCCGCCTCCCAATGCGCCATTTTGTATTCTGACACCAGAGACAGCATATAATTCTCCATAAGATTGTATTTCGGACGATCCGCCGACGCCGGATTGAGTTCCTTGTACTCTTCTGAAGTCACATGTCGGACATGAACTTTTTTCTGTTTCTTTTCAAAAATAGCCTCCGCGAACGCTGCCCAATTCGTGTCGCCCTCGCAGGTCGCATGGTAGATTCCATATTCGTCAGTCGGCTCCATTTCGTGAATCAGCCTGGCCAGTTCGATCGCCGAAGTCGGCGTGCCTTTTTGGTCACAGACCACCGAAAGCTCATCCCGTTTTTTGGTCAAAGAGAGCATGGTCTTGACAAAGTTGTGTCCGTCGCCATAGAGCCATGCCGTCCGGAAAATAAAGAACCGGGACGCAAACTGCCGCACAAATTCCTCCCCACAAAGCTTCGTCCTCCCGTACGCCGACATCGGAGACGGCGTATCAAACTCCGTGTAGGGACGTTCCCTCTCCCTGCCATCAAACACATAATCCGTCGAGACGTGGATCAGCTTGGCCCCGATCTGAGTTGTCGCGATCGCCAGATTCCGAGGGCCGATTGCGTTTGCGAGCATGGCGCCCCGCTCGTTCGTCTCGCAGCCATCCACGTTCGTCATAGCTGCGCAGTTGATCACCACATCCGGCTGCGTCTCTTTCAGGTATTTTTCTACGACCGAGAGCTCCGCTATATCCATCCGGGAAATACCGTCTCCCTCCACCATATCCGTCAGAATAAATTCCACCTCGTCCTTATACACCTGTCGGAGCGCCCGTCCGAGCTGTCCATTCGCGCCCGTCACCAATATTTTTCTCATGCGTCTATTCCTCGTTTCACACATAATCCTTGGCCTTCTTGTGCAGCCGGTTCAACGCCGAGAACATTCCCCGGATCGATGCGCGGGTGATGTTGGAGCTGATCCCAACGCCGTACACAATATTTCCATTGCGGCGATCCTGCATCTCGATATAGGCTGCCGCCTTTGCATGCGAGCCAGTCGAAAGCGCATGCTCTGAATAATCGAGTACCTTGAAATCCACCTCCGGCACGCACTGACGGATCGCCAGCTTCACTGCGTCGATCGGGCCGTTTCCGCTCGCCTCGGACTTGAAGACCTCCCCCTGATAGGAAAAATCCACCACCACTTCTGTCTCGTCGTTTCGCATATTGTCGTCCACGTCCACAAAGATCAGCGTGAAAGGATCGGTCAGTCCGATATATTCCTTGCGGAAGGCCTTCATGATCTGCTCCGGCTTGATCTCGCCGCCCTGCTGCTCGGACATATACTGAATCACGTCCGCAAACTCGCGCTGCATCTTCTTTGGCAGCTTGTAACCAAAGACCGAATCCATGACATAGGCCACGCCGCCCTTTCCGGACTGGCTGTTGATCCGTACCACCGGCTCGTACTTGCGCCCGATGTCCGCCGGATCGATCGGGAGATAGGGCACCCTCCAGATATCCTCTTCTCCGGCTTCGGCCTTGGCCTTCATCGCATTGGTGCCCTTGTTGATCGCATCCTGATGTGACCCGGAAAACGCCGTGAAGACCAGGCTGCCCGCATACGGATGTCTGGGATCCAGATTCATCCCGGTGCAGCGCTCGTACACCTCCACGATCCGCTTGATGTCTTCGATATGCAGCTTCGGATCCACGCCCTGCGAGAACATGTTGTACGCCACGGTCAGCATGTCCACGTTTCCGGTCCGCTCTCCATTGCCTAGAAGCGTGCCCTCCACCCGGTCCGCCCCGGCGAGAAGCGCCAACTCCGTCCCGGCTACGCCGGTGCCGCGGTCATTGTGCGGATGGACAGAAAGAATAATATCCTCCCGCCGCTTGAAATGTGTAGACATCCACTCGATCTGATCCGCATACACATTCGGCGTGTTCATCTCGACGGTATTTGGAAGGTTGAAGATAATCGGCACGCCCGGTGTCGCATCCCCCCATTCCTCCTGTACCGCTGTACAGATGTCGAGGGCAAAGTCCACTTCCGTCCCCGAAAAGGATTCCGGCGAATATTCGAGCTGGATATTTCCTTTGAAATTCTTCATCCCCTCTTTGACCATACGGGTGCCGTCGATCGCGATTTGGATGATTTCTTCCCGGCTCATCCCAAACACGACCTCCCGCTGCAGGGTACTCGTCGAATTGTAAATATGGAAGATCACATTGTCGATGCCCTCGATCGCCTCAAAGCTCTTGTCGATCAGCTCCTTGCGGCACTGGGATAGAATCTGCACTTTCACATCGGAAGGGATCTTGTTTTCCTTCACCAGCCGCCGCAAAAAATCAAACTCTATCTGACTGGCCGCCGGAAAACCGATCTCAATTTCCTTGATACCGAGATCCAGAATCAGATCGAAAAATTCCATCTTCTGATCTACGTCCATCGGGTCGATCAACGCCTGATTGCCGTCCCTGAGATCGACACTGCACCAAATAGGTGCTTTTTCGATTTCCTTCGAGGGCCATGTTCGCTCCGGAAACGAAAGCACCGGATTCTTTCGATAATGTTTGTAATTCATTTTGCAGCTCCTTACCTTCCTTCAAAAACTAAGTATTACTCTCCAAAACCATCTTCAACG
>JAFUXY010000428.1 GCA_017477005.1 Lachnospiraceae bacterium
AATCGAACGCACCATGTAGGTGGTCGTGGTCTTGCCCTTGGTGCCGGTGATTCCGATACAACGGATCTCCCGGGACGGATGATCGAAGTAGGCGGCGGAGAGCTTCGCTAAAGCTTCTCTTGTGTCTGCTACAACAATCACCGTGGTGTCGCTGCGCACATCCACCGGCTCCTCGGCCACAATCACCTTTGCGCCATTGTCCGCTACTGCTGAGGCAAAGGTGTGCCCGTCCACATTGGCACCGCGGATACAAACGAACAGGCAGCCCTCGGAAGCCTTTCTTGAATCAAAAATCAACTCAGAAATCTCTCCCTCGAGACTGCCCTGTATGATGCGGTACTCCAATTCTTCAAACAGTTTTTGTACATTTTTCATGAAAAAAACCTCCTATGATGCCCGCGATAACGCTCTTCGCAGTATTTGCACCGGTATATTTCCTTTTCCTCGTCCGCCAAAATGAAAACCTGCTCCAATTCCTGCTCGATACTCGTAATACAGCGTGGATTCCTGCAGCGAAGCACATTTCGAATTTCCTTCGGAAGCGAAAGACGCCGCTTCTCAACAATCCGCTCTTCCTGTATGATATTGACCGTAATCGTATGATCCAAATAGCCCAAAATATCCAGATCAATCGAGTTGATGGGACATTCCACTTTGATGATATCCTTGCGTCCCATCTTGTTGCTCTTCGCGTTCGTGATCATAGCGACCATGCAGCCCTTTTTCTCCCCGAGCTTGAGATCATCATAAATCTGCAAACTCATCCCGGCCTTGATATGATCCAACACGTACCCTTCCTGGATTCCACTGATATTCAGCATATACGCCCCCTTTTCAAGCCAAACCCAATAGCCGCAGGATCAACGCCTGGCGGATGAACACGCCCTTGGCCGCCTGCAAAAAATACACCGCCCTTGGATCGTCGTCTACTTCGATCGAAATCTCATTGACCCGCGGCAGCGGATGCAGGATCAGCATATCCTCCTTCGCAAGCGTCATCTTCTGTTTGTCCAAAACATAAAATCCCTTCATCCGCAGGTAGTCTTCCTCGTTGAAGAAACGCTCCCGCTGCACCCGGGTCATATAGAGGATGTCCAAATCCGGCATTGCATCCTCGAGCTTTTCAACCTCCTCAAACGGTATCCCCCCCGCTTTGAGCACATCGTCCCGAATATAGCTCGGCACCCGCAGCTCCTCTGGCGAGATCAGGACAAAGCTAATCTCCGGATAACGCACCAGCGCGTTGATCAGCGAATGCACCGTCCGCCCGAATTTCAGGTCGCCGCAGAGTCCGATCCGCATATGGCCGATGCCGCCCTTTAAGCTGTAGATCGTATAGAGGTCGGCAAGGGTCTGGGTGGGATGCTGGTGTCCGCCGTCTCCTGCGTTGATCACCGGGATCGTGGAACGCATAGACGCCACCAGCGGCGCGCCTTCTTTGGGGTGGCGCATCGCGCAGATATCGGCGTACGCGGAAACCACCCGGATTGTGTCCGAAACGCTCTCCCCTTTCGCCGCCGAAGATGAGCCTGCGTCTGCGAATCCGATCACCTGTCCGCCGAGACGGAGCATCGCCGATTCAAACGACAACCGGGTGCGAGTGGAGGGTTCGTAGAAGCAGGCCGCCAAAATCTTTCCTTCACAGATTTTGGAATACTTTGCCGGATCCGCTTCGATCCTTCCTGCAAGCTCCATCAAATCCCGCAGTTCGTCCACGGACATATCCATCGGACTCATCAGATGTTTCAACATACGCATCGCCTTTCTATGTAACCCGGTTTTTTCGAAACCAATATGAAACGCAGATATTCTTTCTATTCTCCCGCAGCAGCAGCTCCTTTTTCTGTCAAAACGCCCTCCGGCGAAATCTCTGCGTTCTCGGACGCGCTTCGCACGGTCTCAAAGACCGCATCGGCCTTGCCCGCGTCCTCCGATTCGGTTGCCAGATTCGTGACCGCGCCCGCCGCATAGGCCGGGATCAGCGAATAACTCAGCTCCTTCGATTTCGGATCCAAACCTGCCTTCAACAGCATCGTCTGATCGATCTCGTCGTCGAAGATGAAATCACCCAAGCTAAAGAAAATCGGTTTTCCATTGTAGTATTCAATGCCCTGCAAGCTGTGCGGATGCGTGCCAATCACTGCGTCGGCTCCTGCGTCGATCAGCGAATGGCCCAGGCCGCTTTCGTAGGTTTCCGGCCTGGTCTTGCTCTCAAATCCCCAGTGCAGCATCACAAACAACACGTCGCACTGCCCTTTTGCCTCCTTGACCTGCGCGATCAGCGCCGCCGGATCGTAGCAGGTGAACAGGCCCGGCTGGCGGTTCCGAATATCCCAGGTCGTAAACGGAATGATATGGGTACACGCCAAAA
>JAFUXY010000429.1 GCA_017477005.1 Lachnospiraceae bacterium
GAGATCTTGCTGGTCGTCGTGCTGGTCGTGATCTTTGGCGCCATCTGCAGCAAGCTTCGCGCCGAGCACGAAAGAGGATATTTGGAGGCCGGACGGATCGCGCTTTCCGTGGTGGGGAGAAATGTGGCAGAGTTGTCCGAACTGTCCGATACGTCCGATATTTCCGGCTTGTATGGTACGCCGGAATATACCAATCTGTTGGAGCAGATGAGGGCGGTGGCCGAGTATTCCAAGGAGGACGGGCAGATCGTGGATGTGTGTCTGTATAGGGTATCGACCGGGGAGATCGTTGCGGATCTGTTGGGACATGCCAGGGAAACGATTCGTTTTGTCTATGGCGAGGACGCTTCCCGCTCGCCCTATACCTTCCTTTCCGTCGGCCTCACAAGCAGACCGGAATACGCGGTGATGGCGGCCGTTGCGTTTCCGGGATCGCTGTTTTCCTATCTGATGCTCAGCCTGCCGTGGGTTCCGGTGGCGGCCTGTCTGATCTTTGTGGTCGTATCTATTTTGGGTATCCATTCCATCCTGAGGGAAGGGGCGGATGTCCGGGAGCTGGGACGGGCGTTGAAGAGTCTGGCGGAGGGCGATTATTCCTTCCGAAAACCGGAGCAGATCTACGGCTGGGATCTGGCCGGTATGTGGAACAGTATCAATGAGATACGCCGCCATATCAAGTCGATCAATCATCTGCAGTTCATGGTGTACAAGGCGTATTATCGTTTTGCGCCCAAAAATGTGGAACGCATCTTAAAGAAAGATACCATCACCGATGTCAAAAGCGGCGACGCGATCCGCCTTTTGGGAACGCAGGTTTTGATCCGAACCGATCGCCAAAAGAACGACGATCCCTACGAAATCAGCCGGCGCAACGAGTTTCTGGAGGTCGTACAGAGACAGCTCCGGGCGGAGGACGGCATCTTTATTTCGAGTGACACGAATCTTTCTCTGACGAGGATTTTGTTTTTGGAGGACACGCCCGGCTGCGTGCGTTTTGGCGTCAATCTGCTGCAGGAGATCCGCAGCGGGGGCTTGGAGAAATTCATTCCGCCGACCACCGTTTTGATGCATCGCGCGCCCTTTGTCTATGGGGTGGCGGGGACGGACGAGCAGGCTTCGGCGTTCCTTGCGTCTCCGGAGACGGAACTCATGGAAGCGTATCTCGGTTGGCTCCACAAGCTGCATTTGGATGTAGTGGTGACAGAGAGCGTGGTCGAGGCCGAGGAAGGTCTTGGCGATCTGCGGCGTATCGGATTTGTGGAAGGTGACGGCAAACGGGTGAATATCTACGAGGTGCTGGACGCGGAGGAAACCCGCATCCATATGGCAAAGCTCCGGCTCGCAAAGTCCTTTGAGGAGGGGTTGTCTTTGTACTATGCGCAGGATTTTTATCTGGCGAGGAGCGTTTTCACCGATATTCTGCGGGAGGTGCCGGAGGACGAGGTAGTGAAGTGGTATTTGTTTGAATGCGAAAAGCTTTTGAATGAGCCGCCGGAGGAGGACTTCACGGGCGCGCTGAAAGGCGTATAGAGGGGGAATAAATGAGCCTTAGAAATATTTTGATCAACGTCCTGCGGGGCCGGATATTGCCATTCTTTACGCGCCTGCGGCTTTTGATGTCGCCGTCTTATCTATGGGCGCGGTTGACGGAGCTTATCCGAAATTTTCTTCAAAAAATCCTCGACGTGCGGCCCCGCCACAAGGACGATTATTATCCGGTGGCACGCTGGCTCGTCAGCAAACGCCTCGCGTACGCGATCACGATCATTGTCGGCGTGCTATGCATCATCTATATTTCCTCTTCCCGGTCGGCTCTGTTTCCCGGGCGAAAAGAGGCCAATATCAAGACCTACAAATACAACAACATCCTGCTGAAATTCGCAAAGGGAAGGGTGCGGATCAAAGGAAAATCGGGCTACCTCGCCTACGAGGGAGACGTGGCCAATTCCGCCTGCGAGGGCAATGGAACGCTGATGAACGCAGATGGGATCGTGGTCTACGAGGGCAACTTTTCCGGCAGCAAGTATGAGGGGGCTGGCAAGCAGTATTTTGGAAACGGGGTTCTGCACTATACTGGCAATTTTCACGAAAATCTCTACAGCGGCGAAGGCACGCTCTACCGTTCCTCCGGAAGCAAGGAATACGAGGGGAATTTTGCCCGCAATATGAAAGAAGGAGAAGGTACGCTCTATTCGCCTTCGGGAGACGCGGTCTATACCGGCAGTTTTTCCCACGATGAGGTCCTTTTTGCCTCGATGATCGGAAAGACAGCCGCCGAGATGGCGGAGTGCTATACCGGCAGCCGCAAGCTCTACGCCGAGGGCAACGAACGGGTGCGTCTTTTGGAGGATATTTCCGCCATGACAGAAGAGATCTTGGACGATGACTCCATCGACGAGGAAGCGAAGGTGCAGGCGGTCTATGTCCTTTCCGATACGATCGCGGTGGGCGATTTCGAGTGCAAAACCTACGGAGAGCTGGCCGAGGCGTTGGGAGAGCCTACCTACGTCGGAGAATCCTACGCCACGCTGCCGGAGCTTTTGGCCGTCAACCGCTTGAACGACGCATCAGAGATCAATGTGCTGAACGGGCCCGCAGAGATCACCGAAAACGATCGTTATACCGAATACACCCAGGTAGAGAATTATCAGGACGATTATCGGGTGTATCTCCACTCCTATCAAAAAGACGGGCTGGTGTACAATTTTGTGTCATCGGAGGGTGCAGTCGGCTTTGATTTTTATTATATCCTTTCCGGTGCGGGGGAGTCTTGATGGGATGGCCGCAGAGGTTCGTGCAGGGCAGTGTTGCACTTTTGTTGCACTCTCTGTGTTATAGTGTGGTAAACGAATTTAGAAATTGCCGAATAAAACCATATCGCTAAATAAGACGGGGACTAGGGAGCAGGGCATGAAAAAAGCGGCATGGAAAAAATTCCATATGGGTTTGAGGGGAATATCTCTTCTTGTCGTTTTTTGTGTCCTTTTGGGGATTTTCGTTTCGCCGGGTGCGGCCAAAGCGAAAACGAAGGACAAGCTTTTGACCCTGGCGGCGGCCAAACGGCTGGCTATCGCCAACAGCGAAAAGATCGAAGGGCTAGAGGTGCAGATCATGACAAAGGAGGCTTCGGTGGATTCCGCCACCCGCTCTCTGAAGGAAAGGGAGAGAGACATGGGCACCTTTCGCTGGAGTCCGCTGTTGTCCTTCAAGTTTCCGACAAAGCCCAACGAGACGCAGGCCTTTGAATTTCAATTCAAGCCGACGCAGATGAACAACCAAAAAAAGATATTGCAGCACAAGCTCAAGGATGCGGAGTACGAGATTTCCGAGAAGGTTTCAAAGACCTATATCGACATCATTTCCGCCGACCAGTCCCTTTCCTACAGCAACCTGCGGGTGCGAAAGCTTTCTGATTCCCTCGAAAAGATCAAGCTGCGCCGGGAAGAGGGAAGCGTCACGGCCAAGCAGGAGGAGAC
>JAFUXY010000430.1 GCA_017477005.1 Lachnospiraceae bacterium
CGTCATACTCCGCGCTATCGATGTAGGAAGCCAATTCCCTCTGCACGTCCGACAGCAGCGCCTCGGCATCCGCGAGCGACGCTTCTATATCTGAGAGAGCCGGATCGTATTCGGCCACCGCAGAAAGCTCTCGCAGCGCCCTGCCAAGCGCATCCGAAGCGCCGTTTTCGCCAATCGCCTGCTGCGATACCCCACAGGCCTCCAGGATTTTCTGTGAATGGGAAAGCCGCTCATAATCCTCTTCAAGCGCCTGATCCTCCCCTTCCGATAGCTTGGCACTTTCGATTTCTTCGACCTCATGACGCAGAAACACCAGTTCCTTTTCGCGTTCTCCGTCATCCGACACCGACTGCGCGTACTCCTTTTCCACCCGGCGATAGGCCCGATACGCCTCTGCCACCTGCTTCAGTTTCTCCGCCATTTCCGAATTTCTCGTAATGGCGTATTCATCGAGCAGCGCCAGATGGACTCCTTTTTTCAGCAGCGACACATGCTCCTGCTGCCCGTAGATATCGATCAGCAACGCCCCGGCCTCCTTCAGCTTTTTGGCCGGAACGCTCTCCCCATTGATCTTGGCCACAGAGCGGGAGGCGCTGATCCGCCGGGATAATATTACCTCTGAATCAGACACATCGATATCCATATCCTGCAGGCGCTTTTGGGTCCCCTCGTCCCGCACCGAAAACACAGCCTCCACATAGGCCTCCTGGCTCTCGTCCCGCAGCAGGGATTTTTCGACCTTGGCGCCGAGCGCCAGAGACAACGCGCCCAAAATAATCGATTTTCCTGCCCCCGTCTCGCCCGTCAAAATATTCAGGCCGTCCAAAAACTCGATCTCTTCTTTCTCGATCAAGGCCAGATTTTTCACTTCCAATGCAAGTAGCATGCTCTCTGTTCCCTTTCCTATTCCGACACCATCTTGCTTCGAATCCGTTCCAAAAAGCTCATCTTGGACAGCTTGATCATCCGCGCCCGCAGAGACGACCGATGCACGACCACCTGCTCCCCCGGATGCAGCAGCTCGCCCCGTTCTCCATCGAAGCTCACCGCCACCGATTCGTCCGATGCAAATCCCCGCCTGGGAACAATTTCAAGCGCTACCTCGTCCCTGCGATCGATCACGATGCTCCTAGAATTCAACGTATGCGGATTGATCGGCGTCATCAAAATAACGTCCGTTTTGGGATCCACGATCGGCCCGTTGGCTGAAAGGTTGTAGGCCGTCGACCCAGTCGGCGTGGCGAAAATCATCCCATCTCCATGGAAGGAGTACAAAAACTCGTTTCCAACAAACACCGACATATGGATTACCTGAAGCCCATTCAGAGAAGATACCACGATATCGTTCAAGGCCCGGAAGGTTTTCGACTGTCGCCGTTCCTTCGTCGTAATATATCCTTCCAGCATCATCCGCTCTTCGATGACCACTTCCCCTTCCAACAGCGCATTGATCGCTCCGTAGACCGACTCTTCGTCCAATTCACAAAGATACCCCAAATGGCCCCGGTTGATCCCC
>JAFUXY010000431.1 GCA_017477005.1 Lachnospiraceae bacterium
GAATCGGAGGCCAGGGACGAGGCGGATCCGGAGGTCAGGAATGAGCCGAACCTGGAGGCCGGGAATGAGCCGAACCTGGAGGGCAGGGATGAGTCAGACCCGGAGGCCAGAGATGAGGCGGAACCAGAGATCGTGGATGAGGTTGATCCGGAGGTCGGGAATGAGTCGGACCCGGAGGCCGGAGACAAGGCTGAACCAAAGGTCGTGGATGAGGTCGAAGGGGCGGTTTCTGAAGTGATCGAAGCGGAAGAGGGAGAGAATGGAGACGAACCGGATGAAACGATTTTGATCGAAGAAGAGGCGGCCTCTACGGTGGAAGAGGGGAGTGACGCTGCTGCGAACTGGTACGATTCCTATACTTATGGCTTGAGTGGATCGGAAATGATATTGAAAAAATACAGGGGCAGTGAGAGGGATATCACGGTTCCTGCTTCTGCGACGATTGGTGAGGATACATATGCTGTAGGGGTCGATGAAGCTGCGTTTCTTTCAACATCTATTGTATCTATTCGCTTTGAAGCAGGCGTGAAATTGGTTAGTGGATATGACCTGTTTTGGGGATGCAAGAATTTGACAAGTGTGGATTTGTCCGGATTGAATACCAGTAATACCGAAAATATGGGTACTATGTTTTCTGGTTGTGCCAGTCTGACAAGTATAGATTTGTCGGTGTTGGATACCAGCAATGTCACAGATATGCATTCTATTTTTTCAGGTTGTAGCAGTCTGACAGGCGTGGATTTGTCCGGGTTGAACACTAGCAATGTCACGGATATGAATGCTATGTTTTCCGGTTGCAGCAGTCTGATGAGTGTGGATTTGTCCGGGTTGAACACTAGCAATGTCACGGATATGAATGCTATGTTTTCCGGTTGCACCAGCTTGACGAGTGTGGATTTGTCTGGGTTGAACACAGGTAATACTACGAGTATGGGTTCTATGTTTTCAGGCTGCACCAGCTTGACGAGTGTAGATTTATCCGGATTAAACACTAGCAAAGTCAAGTATATGGATTCTATATTTTGGGACTGTGCTAATTTGGCAAGCGTGGATTTGTCCGGATTGAACACTGGTGAAGTGGTATATATGAATTTTATGTTTTCAGGTTGCACCAGTTTGACAAGCGTGGATCTATCTGGGATAGATACTGGAAATGTCAAGAATATGTGCTATATGTTTTCAGACTGCAGTGCTTTGACGAGCTTGGATCTGTCCGGGTTTGATACGAGCAATGTGCAGACTATGAAAGCGATGTTTCAAAACTGCAGCAGTCTTACCAGCCTCAGTCTGACAAATTTTAATACACAGGATGTTGACACCAGTTATGCATGGAATAAATATGGGGATGGATTTTCCAATATGTTTAGCGGATGTTCTTCATTGATGTATTTGGATCTGAGTTCCTTCAATCTGACATATCATCTCCATGATATGTCAGACTTTCTGAAGGACTGCACGTCCATAGAAGAATTGAAAACCCCCTATAGCTATGATTACAATTCAATCAAGAATGCATATCTGCCTTTTCCTATGTATGAAAAGATAGAAGAAGGTCGATGGGGAACAACAGCGTATCGTTCTTTTGGTTATTATTCGCGTATGCCGATGAATATGGTGATCGGAAAGCGGCATATTGCATTTGACAAGTTTGTCTCTGTCTCTCTTGTAGCGGAATCGTTTCCCTATACCGGTTCTGCGATTACGCCTTCCATATCTTCCGTGTATGAGGGTTCGAGTATAAGCCAGGGCGACTACACCGTTGAATACCAGGACAACGTGGAGGTTGGCACGGCGAAGGTCATTGTGACCGGGCAGGGCGAGTATGAGGGAATGCAGGAAAAGACGTTTCGTATTACCCCCCGCAATCTGTCGGAGGCCAATGTGAATCTGTCGGCGCAGGCTTATTCCTATGACGGGACTGCCAAAAAGCCGGGCGTGACGGTCAAATACGGGAACAGGGTCTTGAAGCCGGAGAAGGACTATACGCTGTCTTACCGCAATGAAGTCAACGCAGGAAAGGCGGAAGCTATAGTCAAAGGAAAGGGAAATTATACCGGCTCCAAAACGGTTCCTTATACGATCAAAAAAATCAGCCTGTCCGGTGCGTCCGTGACACTCTCGAAAAAAACCTACAAGTATGACGGCAAGGCGAAAAAGCCTGTCGTGAAGGTGAAGGTGGGGGGCAAAACGCTGACCGCCAATGTCCATTATACGGTTTCCTATGCCAACAATGTGAATGCCGGGACAGCCACGGCGACGGTGACAGGAAAGGGGAATTATGATAGTTCCAAGTCGGTGAAATATACGATCCAGGGAAAATCCTTTTCCAAAGCAACCATTACTTTGTCCACAAAGTCGTATGTCTACAATGGCAAGGCGAAGAAGCCCAAGGTCTCGGTGAAGTTTGGGCGCACCAAGCTCTCGGAAAAGAAGCATTATTCGGTGGCTTATTCGCAAAATACCGATGCCGGAAAAGCAAAGGTAATCGTGACCGGAAAGGGGCTTTACCTTGGAAAAAAGACAGCGACCTTCACGATAAAAAAAGCCCCGTTTTCGAAGGCAGCCGTTTCGATTCCTGCCAAGAAATGCGCCTTTACGGGAGGGGCTATGTCGCCCTCCGTTCTCGTGAAGTACGCAGGGAAAACGCTGTCAAAGGACAAGGATTATACGGTTTCCTACAAGAATAACACCAAGGTCGGAAAAGCAACGGCGACTGTGGTTGGAAAAGGAAATTTCTCCGGCTCAAAGAAGGTCGGCTTCACGATTACCAAAGGCAGTCAAACGATTACCGTGCGACATACGAAGGTCGGAGTAGGGAAGACGGTGGATACTGAGGTCGCCGGGACAGTGGGCAAAGTCACCTATTCCATTGCCAACAAATCCATTGCGACGGTCAATGCAAAAGGGATGATCACGGGAAAGAAATCTGGCACGACCACGCTGACTGTGAAGGCGGCGGGAAATGGGAATTACAACAAAGGCGTCGCCAAGGTTAGTATTACCGTTGCCAATCTTCCGGGTGCCACTGCGTCCTTCGTGGCAAAGAACGTAGGCGCAATCGTGCAGTTGAAGTGGCAGGCCGTCACGGGCGCGAGCGGGTATTACCTTTATTTAGACAATGCGTGGATCGCAACGGTCACTAATAGCAGCACCACAGCCTACAATGTAATACGCGAATTCACCGAGGGGAAGACCTATGAGTTCAAAATTGTGGCCTATTCCAGTGAGGGGACCAGTCCGGATTCAAAGACGGCGAAGGTTTTGAAAAATCATCATTATTGCAAGGCCTGCGGTCATTCCGGCACCTGCGCGGGCTGCCAGGGGAGTGGTTATATTTACGGGCC
>JAFUXY010000432.1 GCA_017477005.1 Lachnospiraceae bacterium
AACAATCTGATGAAATCCTTCAAGGATTTTGATACTCCCATTTCGAGAGGCAAAAAGGTCGTTGTCGTCGGCGGCGGCAATGTCGCTATGGATGCGGCCAGGACGGCGCTGCGGCTTGGCGCAGAGGTGCATATCGTCTATCGCCGGAGCGAAGCGGAGCTTCCGGTCAGGGCAGAGGAAGTGCATCATGCGAAGGAAGAGGGAATTTTGTTTGACCTGCTTCAAAATCCGGTCGAGATACTGACTGACGACAAGGGATGGGTGCGGGGCATCCGCATTATCAAGATGGAGCTGGGCGAACCGGATGAATCCGGGCGGAGGCGTCCGGTGGAAATCCCGGGCAGCGAATATGAAATTGAATGCGATACGGTAATCATGGCGCTCGGAACTTCACCGAATCCGTTGATTGCATCTACGACAGAGGGGCTGTCGGTCAATCGCCGGGGCTGCATTATCGCGAAAGAAGAAAACGGTGAGACCTCCAAGACAGGCGTTTATGCGGGCGGAGACGCCGTGACTGGCGCCGCTACCGTAATTTTGGCCATGGGAGCCGGAAAAGCAGCGGCGGCCGGGATCGATGAGTATTTCAGGAAACGCTGATGGAAAAACAAAAGGACAATATTATTGAGTTTCGGGGCAGTACACATTTTCATATAGGTATTGTCCTCTGCGCGATTATCTTTATCTATGTACTATTCCGGGTGTGGACCTATGTGACGACGGACAAGATCACGATTTATGAGGTCAAGGACGGAAGTATCGTTTCGGATCGATCCTACCGCGCGCTGATTTTGCGCGATGAAGTAGTGGTGGGCGCGGAAATGGATGGTTATGTCTATTATTTCGCGTCCACGGGCGGTCGGGTCGGCGTGAAGTCCTTGATCTACGCGGTCGATGAGACCGGCAGTATTGTCAACAATCTGTTGTCCAAGACCAGTCGCAAGAAAAAACAGCTTTCCGGAGATTACTTTTCCCTGACCGAAAATGAAATGGCGGCCTTCGTCAACGAATATTCCGATAATGCGTTTCAAATGACCTACACGTTCAAGGAGCGATTGAAGGACTCCTTGAACACGATGCAGGTCGATGCGATCATGCAAAAGCACAATGAGGAAATTGAACAGGCGAAGCTCGCGCATACCTATCATCCCTATTATCCGGTCAGGCCGGGGCTGGTGTCTTACAAGATCGACGGCCTCGAGCAGATGACTATTTTTGACTTCGATCCGGCCGTCTTCAACAAAAATATTTCCGAAAACAATGTGAAGGCAAAGACAGACATCAAGGCTGGAGACCCGGCCTACAAGCTGATCGTCTCCGACGATTGGAATCTGGTTCTGCCGATCGATTCGCAGCTTCAGCAGGAGTTGGGATCGGAGCGGAATGTCAAGCTGAATTTCGAGGCCGACGGAAATAGCGTCTGGGCGACGGTGTCCTATACGGAACGAGACGACGTACCGTATCTGGTGCTTTCGATGGACGACTCGATGGAGCGGTATTGCGATTTTCGGTTTGTCAATGTGCAGATTTTGCTGGAAGAAAAGAAGGGGCTGAAAATTCCCAATTCTTCGATCGTGGAAAAGACATTTTTCGTGATCCCGCGCAGTTATTTTCTGCAGGGGGATGATTCGATGGATATGGGGCTTTTGGTGAAGGGCGAGGACGACAAGCAGAACTTTGTCAGCCCAACCGTCTACAAGGAAACCAAGAACGCATTTTATATCGACGATGAATCCGTCAAAGAGGGTGACGTGCTGATCGCACCGGATGCTGTCAATACCCATACCGTAGGCTCCAAAAAACAGAAGCTCAAAGGGGTGTACAGCATCAACAAAGGCTTTGCGGTGTTCAAGCGGATCGAGCCTGTCGAACGAAACGAGGACTATACGATTATTCGCACCGATACCCTGTATGGCATTGCACTTTTCGACCGTATTGTGCTGCAGGGAGACAAGGTGCAGGAGAACCAGATTATTTATTGAAAGGGTAGAAATGAAACATATCTGTCGAAAATGGCTTCGTATATTGACGGCCATATGGATGGGAATTTTCACGGAGAATCGGAAAGAAACGGGAGGAAGCAAATGATAAAGGAATCATTGGAGCAAGTACAGAACAAGATTACAGCGGCCTGTGAGCGGGTAGGACGGGATCCATCCGAGGTGACACTGATTGCAGTTTCAAAGACGAAGCCGAATGCGACGCTGATGGAAGCGTATCAGGCGGGCGCGCGTGTCTTTGGGGAGAACAAGGTCCAAGAGCTGGTCGGAAAGATCGAAGCGCTGCCGTCGGATATTGAATGGCATATGATCGGCCATCTACAGAGAAACAAGGTCAAGTATATTGCCGGGAAAGTAGCAATGATTCACTCAGTAGACAGCTTTCGATTGGCAGAAGAAATAAACATTCAAGCAAAAAAGCGTGGCATAATTATCCCAATTTTGATTGAGGTCAATATCGGGGAAGAGAACAGCAAATTTGGTGTTTTGGCGGAAGATACGCCGGAGCTGGTGCGTCAGGCCGCTGAATTAGACGGTATTTCGATCAAAGGTTTAATGACAATTGCACCATATGTTGTAGATCCTGAAGAAAATCGGCCGCTTTTCCACAAAATAAAGGACTTATCACTTGACATTGAGAGGGAAAAGTTAGATAATGTATCTATGCATGTGCTGTCTATGGGCATGACAAACGACTACGAAGTGGCAGTTGAAGAAGGAGCCACCATGGTGAGAGTCGGGACAGCCATCTTTGGTGAAAGAGATTACAACAAGGGATAGTGATAGATAGGGGTGTATAGATATGGGTTTATTTGACAAGATGCTTGACGTCATGAAATTGAACGACGACGAAGAGTTCTACGATGAAGAGTTCGATGAATATGAAGACGAAGTACCTGTCAAAAAGTCCTTTGGTTTTTTGAAAACCGGTACCGACGATGTGGACAGCGGGGTATCTGAATCTACTGGAAGGGCTTCGAAACGCAGTTCTTCTTCGAAGATCAGCCCTATGAGACCCCGGCAGAAGCCAGCCAATGCGATGGAGGTCTGTGTGATCAAGCCGCAGGCCTTCGAGGATGCGAGGGATATTGCGGAGACTCTGTTGGCCAGCCGTACCGTTATTTTGAATATGGAAGGGTTGGATTATGCCTTGGCGCAGCGCTTGATTGATTTCATTTCGGGTGCTTGCTATGCGATCAATGGAAATCTGCAGAGGGTGAGCGGCTACATCTTCGTTGTGACACCGCATGCGGTCGATATTTCGGGTGATTTGCAAGATATTGCCGATGCTTTCGGCTTCGGAAGCCTGCAGCCTTCCTTCTAAGGATGAAATAGAGAAAGTTGCAGGTGGCTTCAACAAAGCAATACAAAAAGAAAAATCGTGTATCAACAAAAAATTGAGGCATTTGATTGAAAGATCAGTGCCTTTTTTACATTTAGTAAACGAACAAAGTGAGTTTACTTTGCGCCAAATTCGAATGAGGCGAATGCCGAATTTTCCTATCGAATTTGTGTGCATGGTTTCTTGAAAGTAAAGTTTGTTTTATCGTTTACTATATTTGTTAGGAGGAAAGCATGGCAAAGACGTTGTCGGTGAAATACAATGGGCAGTTTGCCTATTCGATTCGGATATCCGCGGATTTTTCAGAACTGCTGCCGCTTTCGAAAGAGGCGATTCCGGATCCGGGAAAAAAGGGTTGCATTATCACAGATGACCATGTCGGACCCTTGTACGCGGACGAGATACAGCAGGAGTTGGGGGCGTATTATGCAGATGTCTTGTCCTATACCTTTCCATCGGGGGAAGAAAACAAGAATTTGGATACGATTTGCGGTCTCTATGAGTTTCTGATTCAGAATCATTTTGGACGCAAGGATTTTTTGGTGGCCTTGGGCGGAGGAGTGGTCGGCGACATGACGGGCTTTGCTGCGGCCACCTTCCTGCGGGGGATTGATTTCATCCAGATTCCGACAACGCTTTTATCCCAGGTGGACAGCAGTATCGGCGGGAAGACCGGCGTGGATTTTCTTTCTTACAAAAACATGGTAGGGGCATTCCATATGCCCAAGCTGGTCTATATCAATACCAAGACGCTTGAAACACTTCCGCCGGTGCAATTCGCCTCGGGGATGGGAGAGGTGATCAAATACGGATTGATCCAACGGGTGGATTTTTTTGCATGGTTGGGGGAGCATGCGGCTCAGATTCGTTCGCAGGAGGCCGAAGCGCTTGAAGAAATGATCGGGACAAGCTGCGAATGCAAACGAGAGGTGGTTGAGGAGGATCCCACGGAACAGGGCATCCGCGCTATTTTGAATTTTGGACATACGATCGGCCATGCGATCGAGAAATGCTCGAACTTTTCCTTATTACATGGGCAATGTGTGGGGCTTGGAATGATTGCGGCGGCGGCTATATCCAAAGAAAAAGGTACTATAGACGATGCAGCCGAACAAAGCATTTTGCAGTCCATCTCCGATTTTTCATTGCCAACGCAGGCCTCGGGTCTGTCTGCGGACGCTGTTTTGACGGCGACAAAATCCGACAAAAAAGTAATAAGCGGCCGGGTTCGCTTTATATTATTAGAAGAAATCGGAAAAGCGAAGATCGATCCGGGGCTGTCGGATGAAGAGCTTTTAGTGGGGATTCGAAAGGTATTGCAAGACGGGGGCCGGATCTGTGAATAAAAAAAGGGTAGTGGTGAGCCTGATTTTTTTGCTGTGCGCCGCCGCCTTAGTCTTGCTGGATGTTTGGACAAAAGCACTGGCTGTGAGGCATCTTTTGGGACAGGCGGATATCGAGCTGATTCCAGGCATCCTGTCGCTTCATTATCTGGAGAATACCGGCGCCGCGTTCGGAATTTTGAAAGGGCAGTTCGTTGTCTTTTATATTCTGACCTTTGCCATCTGCGTCGGCATCCTGTGGTACCTGTGGCGGCTGCCGATCAAAAAACAAAATTTTTTAAGTGCTTTGGCGCTGCTCCTGGTCTTTGCAGGCGCAATTGGAAATGGCAAGGATCGGATTTTGCTTCATTATGTGATTGATTTTATTTATTTCTCGCTGATCGATTTTCCGGTATTCAATGTGGCGGATATTTATGTGACAGTGGGAGTAGGGCTATTGATGGTCAGCATGCTGATCGCGAAAGAAGAGGATGGAGGAGCTTGAGTCAGGAACAAATACGCAATGTTTCAGAATCCGAGGCAGGAAGCCGCATCGACCGTTTCTTGTCCGCGCAATTTCCAGAGTTTTCCCGCAGCCATCTGCAAAAGATGATTGAGCGTTCGGCGATACTGGTCAATGGGAAAGCGGTCAAGGCAAATTATCGCTTGAAAACGGGCGATGAAATACGAATCGAGGAAGA
>JAFUXY010000433.1 GCA_017477005.1 Lachnospiraceae bacterium
CGCGATGAATCATTGGTTGCCTCCATCCGCAATCTTATGGATACAATGAAATGGTCTTCGCAGGAAGCAATGAAGGCTCTCAAAGTCCCGGCGAAAGACCAAAAAAGATATGCTGCGATGCTATAAAATCGCAGAAAATTCGGAGGATTCGGATACAATCTCGATAACCAGATCCGGGGCACTATAGCAGCCCTTTCCATCTCAAAGCATCCCGTTGCTGCCATTAAATGGCCAGTGCGAGCTTTATCGCTGAGGGCAACCAAACCAACTGCGATTTGTCAACAGCGGAATAATCTAAAGCGAACATTCACGCAGTGTTGAATACAAAGCCTTGTGGGAAGTTTGAGTAATATAAAGCTTGTGCTTGACTACTCCGCATTACACTTATTGTGATTGTAAATAAAATACTACACGCTGTTAGGAGGCGTATTTCTTGAAAACATCCAAACGATTGCTGGCACTTTAGAAATCGATACAAAAAATTGTTTATGGAGCATATGACAAAAACTGAATTATTTTTGAAAATTGATTTCTGCGAATTGGCAAATGCAGAATAATTATCTTGATCGTTTGACAAATTTTATATATAAAGCCGATTCTTTAGATGATTGTCTTATTAAAATTAAAAGGACTGGTGTAAATAAAGAATATGCCTTACATCGATGGTACTATGCAAAACAAACTCAGCAAAAAAGAAAACAATTGCTAAACCGCTTATACGTTGTATGCGACGCACCTACTGCTCAAGAAAAGTTGGCTATGAAAAGCAATTTTAACCTAATGCGAGTTCGTATTTCCACATATATGAAAACTCTAAAGGAAGTAGGATTTAACGAAATCACTATCTCGGATTCCAATAGGTACTATCGTCTTAAAAGTAATATAATACACTTGAATTAGAGGTGCTTATTGTATCTTTCTTGTCTCTACGGACTCCATCAATTTATCCCTTTACAAGACAATGCAAGTATTCTGTAGTTGAATTAGCTGCAATATTCCTGTTTTCGTCCTTATCCGCCTTGAATCTCCTGTATTCTTTGGTATAAAAAGAATATTGACCGTAATGAGACATGATTTCTTTAATTGCATCAAGGCTCATTAATCCCTCGTTATTATAGCTAAGGAAAATATACTTAAATCTTGCATTTTTTATCAAATCATCAAACGCTTCCGAAACTGTCCTTTTGGAACAAAACTTACTTTTCTGTTCAGAAGAATCTCTTAGTCCCGTCACTCCGGTCAATTCCGGACGATCATATCTTGAAATAGTCTCCAAAACGTGATAATTAGTGCAATACTGTCTTGCGTTATATGGAGGATCTAAATATAAAACATCTCCAGTTATTTTTTTAACAAGTTCATTTATATCCTCATTGAATACCTCTCCCCTTTCCCCCTCTATTACTGGAAGAAGTTCGAGAACAAATTTTTTTTGCGCTGATTTTTTAACGTGTTTTAAGAATGCTCCATAAACCGAAGCCGTATTTGCATACTTATCAATAGAATTGATTAAGCTCGCAAGATAGTAATAATATGTCCCTTCATCTATTTCACTATTTTTTCTTAGCCTTTCCAATTCTTCTCGTATTGCATCACATAACATCCCATTCTCATCGGTGAAATAGTTCCTTCCGGAACCAGATCCACTACAATAATTGAAATACACAAATCCCTTTTCAGGTTGCAGCGAGTTAAGATGTCCAAGAAGACTATCATCCATTTCTGGAACATTTTCAATCAAATGTTTATTCAGACTATAGCTGTAATGCTGAATATCATTAGCAATAACCTTACATCCTTTGGACTTAAAAATTTGACCGACTACCCCTGTACCCGCAAACAAATCACCAAACACATAGGAATCTCCATCTTTATATCCAGTAACATCCTCCATTGTTTCCTGCAAAAAATCCAGTAGAGAATACTTTGATCCGATGTAGTTCATCTTTTTCCTTTCGTCTTTAATTATTTGTCATTTTCCATATGAAGTAATAAAGGCTCCTGTTCCACAGCAAACATAATCGGCACATCTGCCATCCCTATCAGCATAGCCGCTATCAAAAAAAACAAACCCACACTCTTGCCAAACTCTTTTTTTATTCTGCTCATAATTCTTCCCCCTTATCTCGTTCTAAGGAAACGCTGATTAAAGCGTTTCCTTTGCAGCAAATCGCAGCACGAAGTGCATTCCTATGCGATTTGTGTGCATGGTTTTTGTGGAAATACGATTAAATCAGTGGTTCCTTAACATTGCTATACAAAACAACACCTGCCAGGCTCCTGTTTTACAATTGACCTCTATTCCGGTTGATTCAAGCACACATTCATCCGCTATTTCAGTGCTTTCTTTTGCCTTCTGCAACTTGCCCTTTCCAGCCGATGTGTCCCATCCTTTTAAGATCGCTTCGTTAAAATAACATGAGGCCAAAAAAGAATATGTACCTGGCTTCAGTGTTTCGTCAAGATCCCAGCAGTTCTTTTTTATGATACCACGCAAACATATTTTAGCCTGTCGATACTCCTTTCTGCTTAAATATATTGATGCCCAATCATATAGCTTATCTGCCATCGATAAAGAATTGTCATTCAAAAACTTCTTTTTGATTCGATTATTCTCTAACGGCGATTCCCCTGCGGTTTGTGCTGCCATGAACTCCTGATTTACCATGAGCTCTCTCATCCCTTTGGGTATCCCCTCCATATTGCCCTCCTGTAAAAAAATGATGTCAACCGTGCTTTCCGTTTTCGCTGTAAATATTCATTCGATTCCGTTCTGTTATGAGGATACATTTTGTGACAGCCTAAACAATATACCTCCCCTACGAGCTTTTAGGATACTATTTCAACTTGAAAACGAGCTTTTCCAAGCGACAGAATATCTCCGTGGTGCAACGGAGTCGCCACCCTCGAATCCACAATCTGGTCGTTGACATAGGTTTTATTTAGCGAATCGAGATCCTTGACAAACAAATCACCCCCGTCATAGATCAGTTGGCAGTGCCTGCGACCAATCCGATTGTCCCCGGAAACCGAAAAATCCGCTTCCCGGCTGCGCCCCACAATCGCCTCATCCCGCACATAGGCACGGTATTCCTGTCGGCTTCCATCCAGTCCTTGCAAACAGACCGTCACGCCCAAAGAAGTCACGGGACTGCGGCTTTGCTGCGAAAACAGCACCTCGGTATGATCCGCCATCGCATACAGCTCGTCCTCGTTCCCCAGATAGGCCGTCCCCTCGTGATCAAGAGGATAATCGGAACCTGGTCTCGCAAAATCCATCGTCATTTCATCAAAAGACAGATCCTCTACAGGCGTAGAAAACGGCGACTCCTTTTTCTTTTTTGTCACAAAGAACACGATGCCTCCTGCGACCCCTCCGGCCACCAAAAGTCCAAGCACGATCCACAGAATCACACCGCCTCCCCCGCCTTGGGAAGAACGGGGAACCCCGCCCCCGGACTCTCTCGTAATCTCGAGCGGAAAGGTCAACAACGCTCCTTCACCAAACGTCAGCCCGACCACCTCTACCTGTCCGTCCGGCACTTTCCGCGGCAGCTTCACCTCGAAAATCGCCTGCATGGCATCGGCTTCCAATGTTTCTTTCGCCAGCCTCTCGCTTTTTCCTTTGGAAAGATCAAAATAATCCGCCCCGGTGTCCAAAGAAATCTGCTCCAACCGCTTTCGATCCTGCCCATTGGATTTTCCGGCAAACCCAAATGTGTACACTGGAACCCGGCTTTTCAATAGCGCATTTTCGATCAACGTTCCCTGCTTCTTGTAATCATTTTTTTCGATTCCCGACGCAAAAAGCAAGATACGGCGGAATCCTCCCTGCTGTACCTTTGAAAGATCCTCGATCGCCTGCGCAAGATTTTGGGACAAAATGACCTTTCCGCTGTCAAATCGCAGACCGTCTAACAGATGCTTTTGCATCTCCACATCGTCCGAAAACTCAGAAAAATAGGAAAGCTCCTTCCCCACAGAGGCAATTTGAAACCGTTCACCCGGCCTGTGATTGTCCAACACCTGCTTGATGAAAGCACTTGCTTTTTTCTGTTCTTTTGTCGAAATTGATTTCTGGTTCGCAACCAAAATCAGCGTTGAAAAAGGTTCGGACTCGTCCAAAGTCCGGCTAGTTGGCTTTGGACAATCCACGTCTCCCAATGCAATGGAAGTCAACTGAGACTCTGGGCCATCCCCCAACCCTTTCACATATACAAAGAGCCGCCCGTCCCCGCACCATGCACAAGTAGCCCTCGCGTCCCCCTTTGCTTCCGCAAAGAGAGGCACGAAGGCCAGCAAAACCACCAAAAAAGCTGCCATGCTTTTATGAAGAAATTTCATGTCTATCCTTCCTGGAAAAACCGTTCCTTAGTCATCATAGTCGTTATCGTCGTCATAGTCATCATAATCATCATAACCAGATTCATCATCGTGATCTTCATCGTCGTCATAGTAGTCATACTCATTTTCGTAATAACTATAATCATCATCGTCATCGTCGTCATAATCATAATAATCATCGTCATCATACGAGCTCGACTCGCTGCCAAACTCCTGAACCCAGTACCGCATGCCGTTCTTTTCAAAACAAGCGATACCTACCAGCTCAAAATTTTCACCGAGCATATTCCTCCGATGCCCCTGGCCGCTATAGCCTTGGTTGGTTTCAGACCAACCCTCAAAGGCACCTTTTGCGGTCTGGAATCCGGCCGCAATATTTTCTCCCATCGCAGAATACTCATTCCCGTACAGAGAAAAGCAGCTTTTCCCGTTCGGACGAGTATGCGAAAAGGATTTCGACAATTCCTTTGCGCGAGTTTTCGCGATCTCTTCGAGACTGGAATCCCACGACAATGAATCCAGATCGTTGGCCCATACCTTTTTGTTGTTTTCATTTCGGTACCAGGCGTTGTTTTTTCGCATTTTGTTGATCATCCGAACCATTGATTTGGCCTCTTTTTGATGATAAGCGCTGGCTGCGTCTGCCTGAATCGGCTGTGCCAGCAGGGACGCTGCCAGCAAAACGCCCGCCGCCCCTGCAAACAGTTTATGAATCCGATTTTGCCCCCATTCTTTTTTTGTTTTCATAATCTCATCCTTCCCGATGACTCTACGTCCGAACATGACCACGACTTCGTTTATTTCTGATTGTAATATTCTTCCAAACGATCTATGAAAGCAGCCCTCTCCTCATTCTCAAATCCACGGAAAAAAACTTGATCTATCATATCATGGTTGAAGAAAAATTGCGTTCCATCGCCCATATTTCCTTCCGGATACACTACACCAAGGTAATCGTATTCCACGCCGTCTGATTTATCTTCCTGTTTTACTCCATAAATCATAGCCTTTTTGGTAGCCTCTTTCAAAAGAACTACCGAACCAATTGGTAATAATTCCCTCACATTGTTTTTCATGATATTCTCCCTTTTCTGCTAAAAATTCTACCAGCCACCTCCGCTACTGGCATACGCAGTAGCCCATGGGCACACAACGTCTCTTGGATTCTTTACAAGTTTCTTGAAGAAGCCGGTCGTTTTTTCTCTGGCATAGTCTATGCCATCACTGATCGTATCCGAGACAGCTTCCTTCCAACTGGTATGGGTACCATGCGTCACCTTTTTACAACCCCAATCTAAAGCTTTGTCTACTATGAAGGCTACTCCTGCCGCAACTGCTCCTGTCGCTATTGCCGGTGCCGCAATTCCTGCAGCCGCAAACCCTGCGCCTACTGCGCCTGCTATCGCAATTCCTTCACCGACATTGATCAGGGTCTCTACTCCCGTCTCTTCCCAGAACCTCCAGTTGCACACTGATCCAAACTCTTTGAAATTGTCAAACGCACTCGACGCAATCTGTCCTGCCCAATTGCAGGCAGCCGTTAAACGATTTCCTTTGGAAAAATCAAAGTACTTCCCCCGAGCTTTTCCCCAGGCTTGTTTGGGTGTGGGCATTTTTTCAGGTGACGGTATTTTCACGCCTGCCCAATCTAAAAGTTTGTCTTTCCATGTCACGTTTTCACCGGATCTGTCTTTCACGACACTTCCTACGAATCCAAGCAAATCATTTGCGGACTTCCCATACTCGCCTTTTTGGTAGTTGTCTACGACACCAATTATTTTTCCGAATGGACCCAGTGCTGCAAGTGCGGTCTTCTTGACAAATTTTTCTAAACTGTAACTCGGGGTCTTCGCATTCCCCTGCACCTCATTCTCTGTCCTCCCATACAGATCGGATATCTCCTTCAGTGACACCGACATATGCCGCAGGCGCTCTTCTTCGAGCGCAATTTCCTCGGAAAGCTGACGAAGCCTCGACTCAATCTGCCTGGATGAACGAATCTTGAAGCCCAAACTACGCCGAATAGAATCCATACTCGACCGAATGTTTCTCACCTGTGTTCCTCTGTCGCTCAACAGCAATGCATCTGATTTCAATACATCTGTTTTTACTGAAAACTCCGCCATATCCCGCTCCTACTCTACTCGTCTGGATCTACTGAAAAAGACCAGCATCCTCCTCTATTACTGCAAGTAATATCTGACTTACTCTGTTTTCGGATTGCCAGTGCTGTCATCAACTCACACTTCGTGTTCGTTGGACAGTACTAGGCTCTCTATATAACGGTAGAGATGCCAACTATGCACCCGGCATCTCTACCACCATCGTTTCCCAACAACTCCTAAACTCTATACAACTTCCTACACCACATCCCTTGGCAGGCTATGCGAACGCTGCATGTTGTTGCGCTCGGCTGTCTGGTAGTTCCTTGCCATCTGCTGCAGGTCTCTGTTGTGCTCCTGGATCTTGCGGAACATTTTGTTCATAGGTCCTTCCAGAGAATGGAACTGCTTGTTGAAAGCCTGATAAGCCTCGCCCTGCCATGTCACACCTACCGCGTTCACGAGTTCAAGCATCTGTCTTGTCAACTGCTGGATGCGGTTCCCCTTGTCCGCAAAACGCTGGGATGTGGACTGCAGCTCCTCGGGTGTCACTAAAATCTTATTTCCTCTCGGCATGATATATCCTCCTTATCAAAAACGAAATTGATTGCTATGTATAATTTTGTTCTATTAACTACTATCTGCTTGACCTTTTTACGATCAAGATGTCCTCGTCGACGCAATCTGCTGATTCTGGCGCTCCTGCCTCTCATACTCCGCAGCAATCTGCTCCATTGCCGCCACATACTTCTCAATCAGGCTGTAGAACTGATCCATATAACGCTGGTCGTCCATAAACGCTCTGTGGAATGCGTTCTTCGCCTCACCTTCCCATTTGCTGCCAAGATTCTGCTCGATGCTCACAAGCTCCTGAACCTGGTTCTTGAAATCGCTGTTTCTCTGCCTCAATTCCTGTGCCTTTGCCCGTACTTCGGCGGCTGTCACGACTATCTGTGCCATATCTTTCCTCCTTATTGGATGTACCCCTTCAGGGTATATATTGTTTGGC
>JAFUXY010000434.1 GCA_017477005.1 Lachnospiraceae bacterium
CGCAGGAGGGCAAGTCCTGGCTCGAGTGGGAGGAACCGCTTCGCACCCGGGACAAAAAAGCCTTGGCCGAGGCCGCAGAGGAACTGGCGGATTCGATCGCCTTTTTCTATTTCCAGCAATATGAATTCGACAAGCAGTGGCGGAAATTAAAGGATTATGCCAACCAAAAACGCGTCAAGATCATCGGGGATCTTCCCTTTTATGTATCCCTCGACGGCGCCGATGCCTGGTCGCATCCAGAGGTATTCCAGATGAGCAAAGACCTCGAGCCGGTCGTGGTCGCGGGCTGTCCTCCCGACGCCTTTTCCGCCACAGGACAGCGCTGGGGCAATCCGATCTACGACTGGGAGGCTTTGAAGAAAGACCACTACGACTGGTGGGTGCAGCGCATTGCCCGCAATTATGAATTCTACGACGTGATCCGGATCGACCATTTCCACGGGTTCTGTGATTATTATGCGATCCCGTACGAAGACGAGACCGCCGAGCATGGGGAATTGAAAAAGGGACCCGGCCTCGATCTCTTCAAAGAACTCGAAAAACAGCTCGGAAAGCTGCGTATTATTGCGGAGGATCTGGGCAACAACACGCCGGAAAACGAACAGCTTTTGGCGGATACCGGCTTCCCGGGGATGAAGGTGCTGCAATACGCATTCACAAGCTGGGACAGCTACTATGTCAACCACCGGCACATCCGAAACTGCGTCGTCTACACCGGCACGCACGACAACACGCCGACTATGGCCTGGTTTGAAGAGATCAACGACGGCCAGCGGGATTTTGCGAGACGCTACATCAATTCCCGCCATACGAACGGCGGTGCCTTTGTCTGGGATTTCATCCGCGAAGCCTATCGTTCTGTCGCGGATCTGTGCATTATTCCGCTGCAGGATTACCTTTGCAAAGGAAAAGAGGCGAGGATCAACGCGCCGGGAACGGCCGAGGGAAACTGGCAGTGGCGACTTCAGCCCAACTTCCTTTCTGAAGACCTCGCTCGCAGCATCCGGGAACTGGCGGAGACCTACAGCCGGATTCCGGCAGAGATCGTGGAAGAAACGGAAGAGTAAAACTTGCTCCGAATATGTGCGGCATATTCGGACGAAGTGACGAGCAGCAATTTGACGATTTGGAGAGGACAGATTATGGCAGAAAAAGTACTGACCGGCTTGTCGCCGGAGCGGGTCTTTCATTATTTTGAAGAAATTTCCGCTATTCCGCGGCCGAGTTTTTCAGAAAAGGCCATCAGCGATTACCTGGTTTCCTTCGCCCGCGACCACGGTTTCTCGTGCGTGCAGGACGAAAAATGCAATATCATCATCGTCCGCCCTGCCTCGCCCGGTCGCGAGGACGCAGCGCCGATCATCCTGCAAGGCCATATGGATATGGTCTGCGAAAAAACCGCCGACACGAAAAAGGACATGACCAAAGAGGGTTTGGAGCTCTTCGTCGATGGCGACTGGATCGGTGCGAAAGGGACGACCCTTGGCGGCGACGACGGGATCGCTGTTGCGATGGCGCTGGCTTTGCTGGAGGATGAGACCCTGCGCTGTCCCCGTCTGGAATTTGTCTGCACCACCTCCGAAGAAACCGGGATGGAGGGCGCTACGGCGATCGACCTCTCTTCTTTGGAGGGGAAACAGCTCATCAACATCGACACCGAATGTGAGGGCGAGCTGATCTGCGGATGCGCAGGCGGCGGACGGCTAGACATCTCCCTTCCTATCGAGCGGGACGATGCGCCGGGCGTCTATCGACAGATCCGGGTAGACGGGCTGCTGGGCGGCCATTCCGGAACCGAGATCGACAAGGGACGCGCCAACGCCAACACGCTGATGGCGCGGGTGCTGCGTCATATCCTGCCCCACCATCCGGTGCGACTGGCTTCGTTCCAGGGAGGTGAAAAGGACAACGCGATCCCACGGGAGGCGACGGCCGTGATCTCGCTTCCAAAGGAATCCGTAGACGGGGTTTCGGCGCTGGTCGAGGAAGAATGCGCCAAAATCCGCGCGGAGTACGGCGCGGCCGACCCCGGTATTACCATTCAAATGTCGCCGATCGATCCATCGGCGCTGACGGAGGAGCTTCTGACGCCGCTGACGGAGGCGGACACGCGACAGATCGTCTTGCTGCTTTTGTCCCTGCCAAACGGGGTGGTGCGGATGTCCCACCAGATTGAAGGACTCGTGGAGACCTCCCTGAATCTGGGCTGTCTGGCTTTGAAGGAGCATATCTTTTCGATGACCTATTCGCTGCGCAGCTCGGTTTCGGCGGCCTATGAAGCGCTGCGGGAGAATATTTGCTTCATGGCGGAGAGTTTTGGCGGAGAAGTGCAGATTCGCTCCGAGTATCCCGCCTGGGAATACCGTCCGGACTCGCCGCTTCAGGAAAAGCTTGCCCGCATCTACAAAGCCCAAAACGGCAGGGACACGAAGACGGCCACCATTCATGCCGGATTGGAATGCGGCATCCTTTCAAAAAAAATAACGGATTTGGACGCCGTTTCGATCGGCCCAAATATTACCGATATCCATACGCCGAACGAACGCATGTCCATTTCTTCGGTGGAGCGGGTGTACCGATGGGTACGCACCGTTTTGGAAGAGCAGTGAAAGAAAGAAGTGACGGATTATGTACTATCTGAACGCGCGGGTTCGTTATAGCGAAGTCGATGAACGCGAAAATCTGACCATTGTTTCTCTGATCAATTATCTGCAGGATGCCGCCGCCTTTCATTCGGAAGAGGTTGGACGGGGGCTTTCCCATCTGACCGACAAGAACGAAGGATGGTTTATTACGAACTGGCAGCTCCATATTCAAACGCTGCCCCAATACGGCGAAGAAATCCGTATTTCCACTTGGGCATACGAGATGCGGGGGATGTTCTCGAAGCGGAATTTTTTGATCGAGAACGAGGCCGGGGAACGGCTTGTGACAGGCAATTCGATTTGGGTACTGATGAACCTCGAGACGGGCAAACCGGCTCGGATTCCGGAAGCCGCCATCGAAGCGTACCGGATCGAACCGCCTTTAGACGAGGATTGGGGCGGCCGCAAAATCCGCCTGTTCGATGCGGATTTGTTCGAAAAGGCGGGCGAAGCAGAGGTTATGCCGGTTCATTTGGACACGAATCGACATATGAACAATGCGTATTACATTGAGATCGCACGGGACGCATTGCCCCGGGGCAAAAAGGTATTCGTCATTCGGGCGGAATACAAGAAACCGACCACGCTTGGCGACATTCTGCAAATTTACCGAGCCACGGTCGATCAAACCACACAGGTGGAGCTGAAAAACGCTTCCGGCGAAACCTGTACAGTCATAGAATTTCAAACGGATTGAGGAAAATATGTTGGAACTGGGAAAATGGCAGGAGTTGTATATCAAAGACATCAAGGAACATGGGGCGTATCTGTCCCCCGAGGAAGCGCCCGATGAGCGTGTGCTTCTGCCCAGACGCTATCTGACAGAGGAGACGATACCGGGACGAAAGCTCCGTGTCTTTCTCTACATGGACTCGGAGGATCGGCCGGTCGCGACGACGGAGACTCCATTGATCGTGATGGACGAAGCAAAGCCTCTTCTCGTCAAGGAGGTGTCAAGGATCGGCGCCTTTTTGGATTGGGGATTGTCAAAGGATCTGTTTTTGCCGTACAAGCAGATGAATGGACACGTCCGGGCGGGCGACACGATACTCGTCCGGCTGTACCTCGACAAGAGCGGCCGTCTGGCTGCCAGTATGCGAAGCCTCTATCCGCTGTTGGCGAGCAATCCGCCGTATCAGATCGGCGATGAGGTGTGGGGGCGGATCTATGAATTCGGCCATCGTTTCGGCACCTTTGTCGCCGTGGAGGATCGCTACTCGGCGATGGTGCCGCGGCACGAGGATCTGCGGGAGCGACGGATCGGCGATGTTCTGACCCTTCGGATCACCAATATCAAGGAGGACGGCAAGCTCGACGTCTCCACCCGAAAAAAGGTGCATGAGCAGATGGACGGCGACGCGGAGTCTGTCTTTGATGTCATCGAGTCCTACGGCGGCGTGCTTCCTTTCTCTGAGAAAGCCGATGCAGAGGTCATCTTCCGCGAAACCGGCCTTTCCAAAGGCGCTTTCAAACGAGCCATCGGCCGTCTCTATAAACAACGACGGATCACGCTCGAAAACGGCGTGATCCGCAAAACGCAATAAACAGGAGAATCGCTTTTCCAACCACCGGACACGCTTGCCCGGAACGGAAGGCGAATTCCTATACCGAAATATCGATATTTTGGCCAAGTTCCGGATAGACCGAAGCCTCCATCATTTGGGCCGATACCTGTCCTTGCGAAACCGCATTTTCCAGAGTCATATCGAGCGCGGCTGTGCCAATATCCTGCATCAGCTTCGACTGCGACATGGCCATGGACAAGGAAGCGATACCAGCGACATCCATGTCTGCCTCCTTTCAATGGAACAATCGTTACCGTGTCATTATGGCACGAGAATCTACAAATGTCAAACCACCTACATTTAGAAGGAGATGCCTATGAGAGATATTATTATCATTGGAAACGGGCCCGCCGGACTCTCCGCTGCGATCTATGCCAAACGCGCCGGGCGGGACACGCTGCTTGTTTCAGATGCGCCCCATGGAGGCGGACAAATCGCCACGACCTATGAGGTAGACAACTATCCCGGCCTGCCTGCGATCGGCGGAATGGAGCTGGGTGTGAAGATGGCG
>JAFUXY010000435.1 GCA_017477005.1 Lachnospiraceae bacterium
AACGCTCTACTCCGTCCTCCCGGGATCATAAATTCGATGCAGCCATTCCATCCGCGCGGTCGCATTCAAAAGCAGCAGATCCGCCAGCACCAACGCCGCCATCGACTCCACCACAACCACAGCCCGCGGCACGATCACCGGATCATGCCTTCCATGGATGGAAATGGTTGTATTTTCTAACTCAGTGGTAATCGTAGACTGCTCTCTGGCGATCGAAGGCGTTGGCTTGAATGCCACGCGAAATACCAGCTCGCTGCCATCACTCATACCGCCCAGCACGCCGCCTGAATAATTGGTGTTTTTTTGAACCCGACCGTCTTCAGCCTTGAAAGCATCGTTGTCGATGCTGCCCCGCAGCCCGGCCGCTTCAAAACCGGCGCCGATCTCAAACCCCTTGGCGGCTCCGATCGAAAGCATCGCTTCCGCCAGCCTGGCATCGAGCTTTTCGAAAACATTCTCCCCCAATCCCACAGGAAGGCCATTCACCCGGCACTCTACCACGCCGCCCACCGAATCCGAATCACGCATTGCCTCCTCGATATAGGCCATCGCCTTTTCGGCAGCCCCTTTGTCCGGCATATTCAGCGGATTCTCTGCAATTTCCTCGGGATGAATATGGAAAATCTCGTGCGGCCCGATGGATTTGGTATAGGTCAGAAAATCCATCCCCATCTCTTCCAGCAGCTTTGCGGCAATCGCCCCGCCAGCCACCCGGCCGATCGTCTCCCTCGCCGAGCTGCGGCCACCGCCCCGGTAATCCCGGATGCCATACTTCTGCCAAAAGGTATAATCCGCATGCCCCGGCCGGAAAATATGTTGAATATGGCTATAATCCGCCGAACGATGGTCGGCATTTCGCACCATCATGGAAATCGGCGTACCCGTCGTCTGCCCTTCGAAGATACCGGACAGGATCTCCACCCTGTCGTCTTCGGCTCTGGCCGAAGCATAGCGGCTCTGTCCCGGCTTGCGGCGATCCAGAAATGCTTGCACCTCCTCCATCTCCAAAGGAAGTCCGGCCGGTACGCCGTCCACGACAACACCGACCGCTGCTCCATGGGATTCTCCCCAAGTAGAAACCCGAAACAGAGTCCCGAATATCGAACCCATCCTTTATCTCTCCAGCTTCAGCACGCGAATGCAGTTCGGCTGCGCCACCTTGACCGGCGCCGTCCTCTGCACTACATGCGGTCTCTCCCCATGGAAGACCTGGAAGGTGCGGATCTCATTGCTATCGTGGTTCACCACTGCCACATACTCATTGTTCGGAAGCGCTGTCAGGGATTTCGGGAAGTCTCCGCTGATCTTTGTCAGATGTTCAAAGGACAGCATCCCCGTCTCTGCGTCCCGTTTCAAAATCGACATTCCATTGTAGCCCTCGACCGACACAAACATATACTGTCCGTCAAAGCTCTGGCACATACAAGAAGCCTCTGTGTACATTTTGTATTTGCGATCCAAGACAGAAATTTTCTGGATTCGCTCAAACTTCGGCTCCCCTTCCGCGTCCTCATAGGTATAGACCTCGATCATATTGGCTGTTTCATCAAGGATATAGCAGAAACGACCGTCATGCGAGAAGCGTACGGTCCGCGGCGCCGAATCCAAAATACAGCGGATGATATGCACGAGCTTCAACTTCCCTGTTTCATAATTGATCCGATACACCTTGACCTGAGAAAGTCCATGATCTACTGCCAGCAGATACTTCTCATCCCGCGTCAGCTTCACGCAGCTCACCATCGGATGATCGATCCGACGATCCCTGGCTGTATAGGCAATGCCGCGATGGAAAAGACCGTCCGCTATCCCATCAATTGTACCATCCTCATTCAGACGCATCATTGTGACCCGGCCATCGTGGTAGCCGCCCACAAACAGAAAACGATTCTGCGAGTCCACCTCCACAAAGCACCCGCGCATGCCGCCGATTGGCTTCTGGCTCGCCTTTGTCAGGTCGCCATTGTCGTCGATATTGAAGGAAGCCACACCTTCATCCGCAATGGAATACAAAAAACGGCCATCCTTTGAAAACGTCAGATAAGACGGGTTGTTGATCTCCGCCACACTGCGCTCAATCAGGCTTCCTTTTTCCATATCGATATCATAGACATGGATCCCCACGGAAGTTTCATGTGTATAGGTGCCTGCGTATGCCAAAAATTTCTCCGCCATCGTGTTCTCCCCCTTTTCTCAATGCTTGTCTACTACCATTTCCCTTCGAAAAAACCCCTATCGTTTCCTCAATATATCAAAAACCTCCAGCTTCCTCCCCACATCCACATAGAAACGCTGTTTCGCATGGGGAACGCTATTTATCATATTACCTTCTTCATCGAATAATTGCAATACCGAAACCGAGAGATTCCCGCCCTGCGGCGACATAATCTCTACCGCATCCCCCGCCGAAAACTTGTTCCTCTGTGTCATACGGGCCAACCAGCGGCCATCCCGAAATACCACTTCCTCTACATAGCCCAGATACACTGCTCCTGCCACATAGGTCGAAGCGTCGTAGATCATGGATTCTTCCGATGGCTTTCCGAAGAAAAATCCGGTCGTGAAGGTGCGGTTGGTGCAGGAGGAAACCTCCCTTTCATACCATTCGATGCGGCTGCGATAAAGCGCCTCTGATGCAAAATAATCATCGATCGCCCGGCGATACGCCCTGGCCGTCGTCGCCACGTACAACGCCGACTTCATCCGCCCTTCCACCTTGAAGCTCGCGGCGCCGCTTTCCACTAGCTCCGGAATATGCGCAACCATGCAC
>JAFUXY010000436.1 GCA_017477005.1 Lachnospiraceae bacterium
GGCGATGGAAGAGACGCGCGGTCTGGGGCTGGCGTTGTGGGCCGCTGGCGCCGCACTGCGAGCGTTGGCGGTTTCCGATGGCGAGGATAGCCGGTTTTATTCTCCCGCTTCGCAGGAAGAAGAAAAGGCCTTGTTGCTGTGCCTTTTTGAAAACCTATCCGTGCATAGTGTTTCAATGTTGGACATCAAGAAAAATTTCAATATAATACATACCATAGGCGCTCACGAGGCCTTGGCGATTGCTCTCTCGGAGGCGGGGCGGCAGGGGTTGTACGACGTGTCGGTGGCTTCGTATTTGCTGAACCCGCTGGCGAAGGAATACACGGCTTTTGACGTGGCGAAGGACGCACTTGGTCGGGATATCCCTTCATACACTGAGCTGTTTGAAAAGACAAAGCCGAACAAGGCTTGGAAGGAAAAGCCAAAGCAGGTGGAAAAATGGCTCTGTTATGAGGCGGATGTGGCGGCCTGCGCGCCCAAAGCGTTGAATGAAGCCCTGCAAAAAGAGGGGATGGAGAAGCTGTATTTTGAGATAGAGCTTCCGCTAGTGTTCACCCTCTACGAGATGGAGCGGGAGGGCATCGGCATCGATGGCGACGCATTGGCGGAATATGGAAACAATCTGGTCGGACAGATCGGCAGCCTCGAGCAGTCGATCTACGAGGCGGCCGGGGAAACCTTCAATATCAATTCTCCCAAGCAGTTGGGGGAAATCTTGTTCGGAAAGATGGGACTTCCCGGCGGGAAAAAGACCAAGACCGGTTATTCGACGGCGGCGGATGTGCTCGAGAAGCTGGCCCCCTATGAGCCGATCGTGGCGGATGTGCTGACCTATCGGCAGCTTTCGAAGCTCAAGTCGACCTATGCGGATGGTCTGGCGGACTGCATTGAGGAGGACGGACGGATTCGCACTACGTTTGAGCAGACCGTGACGGCGACCGGGCGTTTGTCCTCGGTCAATCCGAACTTGCAGAATATTCCGATCCGGATTGAGCTCGGAAAGGAGATTCGCAAGGTCTTCCATCCAAGGGATGGCTATGTGTTTGTGGACGCGGATTATTCCCAGATTGAATTGCGGGTACTGGCGCATATGTCTGGCGACGCGAATCTGATCCGGGCCTACCAGCAGGATCAGGATATCCACCGCGCGACGGCGGCGCAGGTATTTGGCGTGCCCTTTGAAGAGGTAACGGATCTGCAGCGGCGAAACGCCAAGGCGGTCAATTTTGGAATCGTCTATGGAATCAGCGCATTTGGATTGGGCGAGGATCTGGCGATTTCGAGGCAGGAAGCGCAGCAATATATCGATGATTATTACAAAGCCTATCCCGGCTTGAAGGGATTTTTGGACGGCTGTGTGAAGTCCGCCAAGGAGAAGGGCTATTCGCTGACTATGTTTGGTCGAAAGCGGCCGATTCCGGAGCTTGCTTCCGGCAATTTTATGCAGCGGAATTTTGGAGAGCGGGTGGCGATGAACGCGCCGATCCAGGGCACGGCAGCGGACATTATTAAAATCGCCATGAACCGGGTCGCCAATCGTCTGAAAAAAGAAGAAATGGCCTCGAAGTTGATTTTGCAGGTGCACGACGAGCTTTTGATCGAGGCAAAGGAGGAAGAGGCCGCCCATGTGAAGGAAATTCTAGAGGATGAGATGCGGCATGCGGCCGACCTGGCGGTGGAGCTGGTGATCGATGTACACGAGGGCTATACGTGGTATGATGCAAAGTAATCAACATGACAGCCACGCCAAAAAATGGCCTGTATTGGGATTACCGGAGGCGTAGGAGCTGGGAAAAGCGAGGTCTTGTCCTATTTATCCGGCAGAGAGGATTGTTGTGTTTTGCGGGCGGACGATCTGGCCAAGGAGCTGATGGAGCCCGGGGGATCCTGCCACAGCGAACTGGTGCGAGCCTTTTCGCAGGACGGAGTATTTGACAGCAAGGGCAGGATTATTATAGAAGCGATGAGCCGCAGGATTTTTTCGGATGAAAAAAAGCGCCTGCAGGCCAACGCCATTATTCATCCGGCGGTGAAGCAGGAAATCCTGTGCCGGGTGGAAGCGGTGAGGCAGGAAGGGCGGTTTCGGTTCTTTTTTTTGGAAGCGGCGCTGCTTTTGGAAGAAGGCTACGATGCGATCTGCGACGAGATTTGGTATATCTATGCCTCTGAGGACGAACGGCGCGGGCGAC
>JAFUXY010000437.1 GCA_017477005.1 Lachnospiraceae bacterium
CAGGAAGGAGGTCTTCGCCGCATTGGCCTGCTCTGCCTCTCCGAGCGCATTGGCCAACAGCTCATTTCTTTCACGCTGCTCCCGCAAAAGATCGGTCACATCGGTATTGAGCAGAATATAGAATTTCTTCTCCCGGTCTACCGCGTAGAACGCAAACCGCTTGTTGTAAATCTCCTGATTGAACTGGCAGGTCACATCCACTGAATAGCTTTCTGAGTCTGCCAGCTTCGCAGCGACCGTTTCAAGAGACAGCGCTTTTGCAATCTCCTCCCGATCCTCTTCTGGAACAATTGGAAGCACCTGATCGGAAATATATTCTAAGTAAACGCCGTCGCTGTTTTTCGGGAAGATGCCGTCCCGTTCGATGCTCTCCTCTTCCCCGATCACAACGCCATAATACCCGCCCACAATATAACACACCGAATCGTACTGCTGCGCCAAAATCTGGCGGTTCATGACCTCGCTCACCATTTCGGAATTGTATTCCGTCTCAATTCCGAACGCATCCACATCTCCAGTCACCGGATTGCGGCTTGCGGAACCGGAAAAGCGAACAAAGCACCGCCGCCCCGAAGCGCGCCGACAATAACAGACGATCGAAGCCGGGCCAAGTCCCTTTTCCGTACGTTCCAACAGCTCCTCCATATCAAAGGCCGCAATATATTTTTCAAGATCCCCTTCGACAAGAAGGTTGTCCATGCGACTCTGCGCATATCCCGGGATCGTGTTTCCCACATAGTCCGAAGGATAAAGATCGCTTCCACGAATATCTTCGATCAGTCCGGTCGTCATATTGGAACGCACGACGGTCAAGCTCTCGTCCGCAATGGCATTGAACTGATCCACCATACTGTTGTGGATCGTCTGCGTCCGCTCACGCTCGCGCTGCTCATTGAGAACCTCTGTCATATCCGATTTGAGCAGGATATAGAAATGCCTCTCCCGATCCACCGAATAATACATAAACCGTTTATGGAAAATCTCTCCGTCAATCTCGCACGGCACATCGGCAATATACGGTTCATCTACCGCCAGCCTCGCCTCGATCGTCTCTAGCGACAACGTCTCGTGCATGACCTTTTTGTCTTCCTCAGAGCCGACGACGAACGGCAGCACCTCGTCCTCGATATAATCCATATAAACGCCGTTTTTCTCCTTCGGGAAAATGCTGCCCTTTTCAATATTGGAGGCATCTCCGATCGCCACTCCATAGTACCCGCTCACGATATAGGTAATCATATCGTACTGCTGGGTGAGCACCTTCTCGTCGAGCACCTGATTCACCATTTCTGTGTTGTATTCTGTCTCCACACCCAACGCGATCACATCGCCGGTGACCGGGTTTCTGCTGGCGGAGCCGGAAAATTTGACGAAGCATTGGCGGCCGGACTGCCTGCGACAATACCCTACAAAGATCGCCGGTCCCTTGCCCGATGAGGTACGCTCCAAAAGCTTGTCGAGCGCAAAGGTCTCCTCGTATTTTTCTCTATCGCCTTCCACCAAGAAGTTTTCCGAACGCACTCTCGCGCTTTCGGCGATCGAACCTCCCGCATAATCGGTATCGTAGAGGTCCCGCCCTCTGGATTCCTCGATCAGACCGGTCGTCAAGTTGGTCCGCTGCACCGCAAGGCTCTCATCCGCCATCGCGTTGAACTGGTCGAGCATACTGTTGTACGTCGCCCGCGTCTGCTCCCGGTCGCCCTGTTCGATGATCATATCGGTAATATCCGATTTCAATAGGATATAGAATTTTGTCTCCTTGTCTACAAGGTAATACATGAAGCGTTTGTAAAACTTCTCGCCATGGATCACGCAGGCGACATCGACCGTATAGGATTCCTCTTCTTCGAGCTTCCTCGCGATTGTCTCTAGTGACAAGGCGTTTCGCATGGTCTCCTGTTCCTTCTCCGGAACTACCGAGATCACCTGGTCCTGAATATAATCCATATAAATCCCGTCCCGCTTCTTCGGGAAGATGCTGCCTTTTTTGATGTTGGCCGCATCCCCGATCGAGACACCATAATTTTCATCGACGATATAGCAGACCATATCGTACTGTCTGGCGAGCACCTTGTCGTTGAGCACTTCAGTGACTTTTTGCGTATTGTACTCCGTTTCTACGCCAAGCACGATCACATCCCCGGTGACCGGATCCTTTCGCATCGCCGCCGAGTATTTGATGAAGCACTGCCGCCCGGACTGCCGCCTCGAAAAAATCACCAGGGAGGTCGGTCCTTCTCCAAGGTAATATTTCCGCTGGAGACCCTCGAGATCAAACACCTTCTCATACATCTCCCGATCGGAAGCGACTGGCATATTCTCCATTCGCACGCGAATCAGATCCTCAATCGGAGCGCCTGCTTTGTCGACATCGTAGAGATCGGTTCCGTGCACCTCTTCCACTACGCCTTTTGTCAGGTTGGAACGCAGCGCCGCGAGGCTCTGGCTCGAAAGCGCATCGAGCTCCTTGTTCAGCTCCCGATACATCGCCATGGTCTGCTGCTGGCTTTGAATCAGCTCCGTCACGTCCGTGTAGGTGCAGTAGGCGTACTGCACTCCCCTGTCTTCCACGAACGCATAATGGATATTCACCCAGATATCGTTTCCCTGGAGCGTACTTTTTCGAATGGTCAGGCTGTTGGCGCCATCCTTTGTCACATGATTTTTGAACAGATAGGCCACCTATTCCTTGTCGTCGGGATGCACCTTCTCCGTGATATCTATGATTTCATGTTGGATACACGC
>JAFUXY010000438.1 GCA_017477005.1 Lachnospiraceae bacterium
GCATCTTATTACGACTGCGTCAAGCGGATTTCTGATTTTTCCCGGACATTGGACAATGCGAAGACCAACGGCACGGTGGATAAGGACATCTGGGGCTTTGACCTTCTTGAAACAAACGCATATTACTATCCGAACCGCAACTCCATCAACATCATACTGGGAATATTGGGCGGAGAATTATATCAGGACGGCTTTTCCGAGGAAGCGCTTTACGGCGGCATCGGCAGCGTGATCGGACACGAGATTTCCCACGCGTTTGACACGACTGGCGCACAGTATGACAAGGACGGGAATTTTGCGAACTGGTGGGAAGAAGAGGATTACGACGCATTTGAAAAGCGTGCTCAAAAGCTGGCGGATTACTATGACGGCATTACCGTCTGGGACGGACAGAATGTCATCGGAACCAATATCAAGACCGAGGCGATCGCAGACATGGCGGGATTGAAAGCGATTCTACGCATTGCCAAGAATACGGATGGCTTTGATTATGGAAAATTCTTCAGGCAGTACGCATCGGTCTGGGCGCGGATCAATGCGCGGGAAACAGAATACAAGGATCTGACGCAGGATACGCATCCGCTGCACTTTCTGCGGACGAATGTCACGGTTCAGCAGTTTGACGAATTTTACGATGCCATTGGCGTAGCAGAGGGCGACAATATGTACCTTGCGCCGGAGGATCGGGTTCTAGTGTGGTAATACGGGTATGATACAGGGCAAACTTAGAGGTCATTACTCTAAAGTAATACCCATCCACCCTCACCGCCCCAGCCGTGCGATATTGCGATCCGAAACAAAATTCGAAATATTGTAGAGCACAAGCACGTCTGTGACGCGGCTGTCGGCTATGTATTGGTTCACATCCCCCGTATAATAGCGGAGGTCGATGAGCGAGGTCTTGGCATAGTCGGCCGCCGCAAACGGCGTGAACGCATTGGCAAAGGAATCCTTGATGATGAGCAAATGCGAGTCAGAATCCGCCTGCTGCTTCTGGATCGTCAAAGCCCCACATTCCCACCCAGGAAATACGCATATTTGTCCTTCTCTTTGAGCTTCGTTTCGTCGTACAAACCATCCAGCTTGTCGTCCCCGGCAAAAACCGTGTAGGCCTCCTCCCCTCCTTTTAAGTCAAAACGCTCAACCGTATCCCACGGGCTATTTTCATTCAACACCTTCGAATACAGACTGCCCCGAAACCGATCCGATACCACCGAAACCTCATAATCTGATTCCTTGGGGGCGTTTTTTCGCCAACTCGCATACGCCAAATACGCGCCATGCGTCGTCCAATGATGATCGGTATAGTAATACAAATCCTTCCCATCTGCAGCCTCCCCAAACACCTTCCGCAGATCCACCGTACGAAAGCCTTTCAGCTGGCCAAAAAGCTCATCCATCCGCCGATCCTGGTCAAACAGCGGCGCTCCATCCGGCACCATCTCCGGCAAAAGCCTGGCTGCTGTAGGCACCAGCATAAAGGAAACCTTTCCCTTCCCCAAATTCTGCTGCTGCCTCTCCAAAAAGATCCGGATAGCTCTGGTATTGGTATGAAACCGTTTCTGATCCACATCGGCCTCTGTGATCTTCTCGAAATCATACCCCGCCTCTCCCACATAGGCGCCGTTGATGTCGCAATCCCCGATCGCCAACAATGCGGCAGAATGCAGGGCGTTCCACCCATCCCGAAATAGGATCTGATCCTGCAGATAACTCTCCAATTCTTCCTGAAAGCTTCCATCCAAAACGGTCGTCAAAGAAAGGGAAGGCCGCTGTGTCAATGAGCGGTTTTCATTCTCCGAAAACAGCCCATCCTTCTTCAGCAGACTTCCCAATGACAGGACGGCGAGCGCCGCCCAAAACAAAATCACAGTTGCTATATTCGTCTTCTTTTCCATTGCTTCGACACAAACCCATCGTCAACGATACGGAATCATTATCTTTATTTCTTGATCTTCAAGCTCTTTGAAGCGCTCCAGTCCGTGTACAATTTGGCTTTGTACGTGCGCATCCGCACATAGTACTTCTTTCCCTTTGTCAGCTTGGTAATCGTCTTCGATACCGTCGAATTTTTCGAAATCGTTATCGTTTTTGCATCTTTGAAATTCGACTTCAATCCATACTGGATCTGGTATCCGGTAGCCGAAGCATTTTTCTTCCACGAAACTGTCATCTGTTTCGACTTCGAATTCTTCAGAGAAGAAATCGTCGGCTTCGAAATGAAATAACTCGTCTTTGTCCCTGAAGGCTTGCTCGTGTATTTCTTCGACCCTACCTTCTTATACGAATAGACTACATACGAATATTTCGACCCATTCGTTTTCGCCCCGGTATCCTTGTAAGACACCGTAGAACCGCTCGTAATCGTCTTGACTTTTTTGCCGTTCCGATAGACTTCGTAGCCCCCTGCTGTCGCGACCTTCTTCCAGGTCACAAGCATTCCGGTGGACACCACTTCCATATCGCTGATCGTTGGATTAAGCGGAATCACATCCAAAGACACCTCGGTCTTCGCCGTACCATAATTCGCATTTCCGCTTGTAGAAATGGTCATCTTCGCCGTGCCGACTCCCTTGGCCACGATCGTACCATCCGATCCCACCGTAGCGACGGATGTATTGCTGGACTCGAAAACAGGCGTACCCTGCGTCGTATTGACCGTCACCTTCGCTCTGCTTCCTACCGGAATCGACAGCGCAGACAAGGTAGCCGACAAGCTCTGCGGCTTCTTCTTTATCGTGAAATGCTCCGTGCGGCTCCCGGTAAAATGCGTCTTCCCAGTACCCGTCAAAACAATATCCGCCGTACCGGCATTGGTATTGTTCTCGTACTTAATCGTATAATCCTCTCCGTCTACAAGTGTTTCTTCCCCGAACGTCACCTCTACCTGCGGCTTTTTCGCGGTGCCATCGTAGACAAAGGACTTGGTCTCTATTTCTACCGAAGTCTCGCTGATCGGATATTCTACCTCGTTGATAATGAATTTTTCAGAAAGCGTTCCACTATAATTGCCGATACCGGTCACTTTGACGACAGACGGATCTTCCTCCGTGCTCGGCTCTATATTGTTCTCATACGAAACCTTGTAGTCTGTACCCTTCTCGAGCTTCGTCCCGTCCGCAGAATGCACCGTTGTATCCGGTTTTTTCTTCGTTCCATCATAATCAAATTCTTTTTCAGAAATTTCGAGTGATCCATCCGAAATATCTACAGCGTCAATCAGGAATTTCTTCGACTGTGTACCCGTATAATTGGGACCGATCGCCGACACTACGATCTTGGCGCTTCCCGCATTGATATTGTCTTCGTACGACACATCGTAGAACTCTTCGCTCAGCTTGCTGCCATCCAGGAAAAGCGCAACATCCGGCTCCTTGGCCTCTCCGTCATAGACATAACTGGACGTAGTCACAGACATCGTGCATTTCGCTATATCGCATGGAGATATCTCATACTGGTTTGAGCAAGTCCCCGTATAATTTCCCTTTCCTGTCGCCTGCACAACGACTGTCCCGACATTGACCTTGTCTCCGGAGTACGAAATCTCAACATCCGTATCGACCTTCAAATTGATATCGCCCAAAGAAACAGAAACCGTCGGATCGTTCGTATTGCCGCTGTATACAAAACTGCTTTGCGAAAGGTTCACCACGCCCTCTGCAATACTGGCGGGCTCAATCGTATAGGACTTCGATACAGAGCCAGTATAATTCTTCAATCCCTTGATCGCAATCGTCGCCGTTCCCGCATCGGTAAAGTTGGTATAGGTAATATTATAATCCGTATTCTCACTCAGAGTCGTATCATTGGCCCCAATTTCCACGTCGGGCTTCTTTGCGGTGCCATCGTAGACGTAGCTTGTCTCCGACAGGCTGATTGATGCATTCGTCAGGTTGAAAGGCGAGATCACGTATTTCGTAGACAGAGTCCCGGTATAATTCCCCTTCCCTTTTGCTGCTACGGCCACCGTACCTGCGTTGACCGTGTCTCCGTCGAAGGAAAACGTATAATCTGTCCCCTGTCGCAAGTTCGTCTGGGCTACTGAAAGCGCGACAATCGGAGTATTCTCTTTCCCGCTGTACACATAGCTGCTCTGTGAAAGGCTCAGCGTGCCGCTCGCAATACTTCTCGGCGCAATCGTATAGGTTTTCGCAATGGTTCCAGAGCAATTCCCCAGTCCCTTGATCTCAACATTCGCCGTTCCCGCATCGATATTGTTTTTGTAGGTAAGCTGATAATCCGTATTCTCAGTCAACGGACTCCCGTTTGCCTTGACCACCACTCCTGACTTTTTGGCCGTGCCGTCATAGACAAAACTGGTTGTGGACAGGCTGATATCCGCATCGGCCAGACTGAATTGGGAGATCGTATAGGTATCGGACAGTTCTCCGGTGTAATGAGCGATCCCCGTTGCTTTCACCGTCACAGTGCCTACATTTTTCTTGTCGCCTTCGTACGAAAGCTCATAATCCGTCCCCTCCGTCAGCTCAGCATCGCCCGCAAGAATGATGATCGTCGGAACCTGCTGCGTGCCATTGTACACAAACGATTTCGAAGACAGGGTCATGTAGGCGCTATCCGCCAGATTGAGTTTGCTGATCGAAAACGATCCGGCAACCTTTCCTGTACAGCTTCCGATTCCCGTGACCGTGATCCTCGCCGTCTTGTCGCCCGGCTCGATGTTGTTGGTGCATTCCACCGTATAATCCTTGTCCTGGGAAAGCGTCGCACCGGTAATCTTCACCGTCGGCACTTTTTCTTTTCCATCATAGGTAAAGCCGCCGGACGGAACCGTCAGCTTCACCGTTTTTGAGCTCAATGCAAATGGTGTGATCGTGAAGGTCGTAGAAACTTTTCCATAATATGAGCCCTTGCCGGACACCGTCACCTCAGCCGTGCCTGCTGCCACACACTTTGAATAGGAAACGGAGAAATCCGTCCCCTGGGTCAGCGTCCTTCCGTTCAAAACAACCGTAGGCGTTGGCTTGATCTTCATCCCGGTGTAGACATACGAATTCTCTGGAAGCGTAATCGTAGCCGCCGACAGCTTGCTCTTCCCGGTCGTGCCTCCCACTTCATAATTCGTGCTGCTCATCGGATAGGCCGCTGCAAAAGCCGCCGTATCATATTCATACGTCTTGGTACCGTTCGTACCCCAACGCTTGTGCTGCGCTCCGTTTTGGGTAAACGTGGTTTCATTTTGCAGGAAATAAGAGTACGTTGTCGCTCCCCTGTCCCAAGTCGCATCCAGATTGTAATAGACATTTCCAATCTGGACAATATTCCACGCATGAGCGCCCGTCGATGTTGCGTACCCGGCAATCAAACGGCTGTCGATGCCCATCTCCAGCGCCACACGGTAGAAAAACAACGCATAGCCCTGGCAGACTGCTGTTTTGTTGATGATTGCGGCGTACAGGGTGTGCTTCAATTTGTAGGTATCATCGTATAAATTGGCGTAATCGTATGTCACATTTTCACAAATGTAATCATAGAGCTTCCGAATAATGGCATATTCCGAGGTCTCGTTTGCCAGATCCAATTGAGAAATCACGGAACGAACTGCCGCATCTACATCTGCTTCCTGTGCCGCCGTCGTATAATAGGTCAGACTGTAGGTAATCTTGTAGCAGCGTCTTGTATCCGTTTTCAAGCTTGTCACAGCCTTGCTGGCCGTGAATCCAGCATAATGCCACAACAAATAATCTCCCTCTGTCGGTACGCCTGTATGGACTACCGCCTTGTCGAAGATCGTCTTGTGCATATTGTCATTCGTCTCTACACCGGTCGTCGTATAGAGAACCTGCACCTGCGCCTGTCTTTCCTCCATAGCGTCCCGCAGCAGAGCGGCTGCTTCTTCTATGTCGTCCATATAATTGACCGCCTTGTATTCATAGGGCGCGTCAAGCGTATCCGCTGTATCCGATACCACCTCGTATACTGTCCCATCGTCATAGAGCATAACAGCTGTATCGCTCTCTTCGTCGCTGTAGACCTCAATAGACTCCTCGTCCCGGATCGATACGGTCTCTGCGGCTTCCTCCGTCAGCTTCGCCGCAATCTCGTCCATCGTATCGTTGTCTACCTCAGCGCCGACCGATTCCGGATCGATCACCCCATCGTACAGAGAGTTGGTCTCCGTGTAATACTCTACCTCGACCTCGTCTACCGGAATCACCTCGACATTTGATGCTTCCTCGAGACTTTCCACCGCAGACGCAGCGCCGCTCTTCTCTCCTTGGCTATCGGAATCCTCCGATTCATCCGCGGCTGCGTCGCCTTCCAACAAATCAGCGTCTTCATCTACTATGGTCTCCTCGTCCTCGGACACCACTTCATCCAAATCGTCTACACCAGAGGCGTCCGTCTCGACCGAAGCCTCCTCCGCAGAAGCTTCCTCTTCGGTTGCGCTTTCTTCCTCTGTGGATGCATCCTCTGCCTCAGCTTCTTCGGAAAAATCCTCTGCCGCCTCGCTGTCCGCTGCGTCCCCAGCCTCTTCAAGAGATCCTTCGCTAGATTCTGCTTCCTCTGCGGAAACGCCCTCTCCGGACACAGCATCCGCTGCATACTCCGTCAAATCAGTTTCCTCGGACGCATCCGCCTCCACGGTCTCTTCATCGCCAAAATCCGCCTCCAGGTCTTCCGCTTCCTCTTCGGCATACGATACGTCCGTCTCGACAGCAGCTTCCTCCACGGAAGCCGCCATCGCACTGCCCGGAAACATCGTCCCCGCCGCTACGGTCGCTGCCAACACGAGCGCCAAAAATTTCTTCAACTGCTTCTTCATATCCTTTCGCCTCACCCTTTGTCGTTCTCTTTATTTTGTAATCTTCACACTTTTTTTGGCACTCCACGACGAATAAACTTTTTTCTTGTTCACCGTCTTGTAGGTACGCATCCTCACATAGTACGTCTTTTTCTTTGTCAACTTCGTGTAAGTCTTCTGCACCGTCGTATTCTTGGTAATCGTGGTGGTCTTTGCGCCCGAAAAGGTCGACGATGTACCGTACTGAATTTGGTATCCAGTAGCAGCCGTGACTTTTCCCCATTTCACCACCATTTTTTGAGTCGCGGTATTTTTCAGCGAAGAAATCTTTGGTTTGGCCGGTGCCTTGGTATCCGTCGTCGTGAAATCTGTGGTCGACATCGGATAAGCCTTGTTGAACGCCGCCGTTGTATAATTGTAATAACTCCCAGTCTTTCCATCCCTGGTATGATCCGTGAAATTTTTGTTGCATTTGAGGAAATATTTGTATGTAGTCACCCCGGCATCCCAGGTCGAGTCCAAATTGTAATACTTCCCATTCAAAAGTACGATATTCCACGCATGCGGCTGTCTCCGAGAGGTCCCGCCGATCAGTCTCGCATCAATCCCCTTTTCAAGAGCCAGTCGGTAGAACAGCAGCGAATAACCCTGGCAAACCGCCGTTTTATTCACGAGAGCCGCATAAGCTGAAAACTGCAGCGTGTAATACGGATTCGTGTAATGCGCAGTATCATACTTGACATTTTTACAAATATAATCGTAGATCTTCTTGATAATCGTGTAATCTGAATCTGTTGATTTGAGATTCAACGCAGTCAAGGTCTTCTTCACAGCGGTCGTCATCGCCTTTTCCTGCGCCGCGGATGTATAGTAGGTAATCCCACTATAAATGATCGTATAGTACGTGTAGCCATCGTAATAAAAGCTCCGCTGGGTAGTGCCAAATCCTCCCACCTGCCAGATCAGATAATCTCCCTCTGTCGACACGCCGGTATGCTTGCAGGCTTCATAGAAAACAGTGTTGTGCATAGTGCTGCTGCCGCTTCCCTTCGTCCGATACAGGATCGAAATCGCATCAGCGCGGGCTTTCAGATCGTTGCGCACCTCCGTGGCTGCCCTTTCCAGCGTATCTACATACAGTGTCCCATCTATATGGATCGAGGCATTCAGCACATCCGCCGTATCTGTCACCACTTCGGCGGCCGTCCCATCGTCATACACTACCGTCATAGTATCGGAGGAATCCCTTTTCAGCACGGTCGCATCGGTATTCTGCGTCAGCGTATAACTCCCGCCAGACGCAATCTCTTCATCGACGGAAACATCCTTCTTCAGATCCTCTTCCCGGATCGCTCCCTCAGAAGCCTCGTTGATCCAAGTACTTTCCACCTCTTTCTCTTCTTCAACCTCTACGACCTCGACTTCCTCGAAGCTATTCAGAGCCGCCATCAGGTTGTCTGCTTCCTCCGAAACCGTGGTTTCTTCGACAACACCCTCTTCCTCCTGCGCGCCGCTTTCCTCGATCTCGACCGCGTCAAGCAAATCGTCGTTTTCCTCTTGTGCTGCAGAAAGCTCGTCCGCTTCATCGTCTTCGGAGTCCTGCCCGGCCGCATCTGAAGCGTCTTTCTCCGAATCCCCGACGGTTTCACCTTCCTGCGCTTCAGAGGACACCGCATTTTCCGCCACCTGTTCCTCTGAAACAGGAATCTCCTCTTCCGCAAGGTCGTATCCATCCGCTGTTTCTATGCTGTCTGCCGCCAGAGATGTCTCCGCAGCGCTGGCCTGCAGGCTGTTCGCAGGCAAAGATCCAACTCCAAGCGAAGCCGCCAAAGCGACCGCCAACCATTTTTTCAAATTGTACTTCATCGACATCCCTCCTCGTATCCGAAAACCTTTCTCCCATGTGCCCCTATTGGACCATTTTCGTGTCATAGGCCACTTCTTTGCTGCTATTCCATTCATTTTTATACAGTTCAATAGTATATTCGGTAATAATCATTGCGAAATGGGTGAAAAACGAAAAAAAGACAAAGCCCGAAAACATCCGCCTCGTGCCACCCACCGCCTCAAAATGTTTGGAAGCTCAAGCTTGAGGCCTCGGAGGGAAATATGGTTTTGGAAGCTCGCCCTCCGCTACAGGATGTACGACACAAATCGTTCCCGGTCTTTGAATAATCATATTAACATATTATCTATTTGTTGACAACCGCTAATTCCATTATTTCCAACGGCATTACTTTTCCATATTCGCCCTCTTCTCTTCCTATCCCCCATCAAAAAAACTCATCTGTTCGTACTTGTCTGGCAATTCATGCAGATAATCAAAACACTCATCGGGAGTGCAGAGTATATCGTTCTCCCTGCAAACACTCATAAACCTGTGCATAAGCAGATCCTTATTCGGACTTGGCAGCTCATAGGCATTACCGTATGTATCGATATACTTCCGTTTTAATCCCGGGAAATTCTTGTCGAGAGCCGCATAGTAATATTCCCTATCGCCTTCCCTAAGAGTAAGACCCATCTCGAAACACATAATGCCCTTTACTCCTACACGCACACATTCCTCAAGGATTTTTCCTACATTATCCTCAGTATCATTAATAAAAGGCAGTATAGGAGCCAGCCACACAACAGTCGGAATATCTCTCTTCTGCATTTCTGCAAGAACCTCTATCCGCCGCTTCGTATTACACACGTTTGGTTCTATGATTTGGCACAGATCATCCTCGTAGGTCGTAAGCGTTAGCTGAACCACGCATTTTGCCTTTTTATTGATCTCATCCAAAAGATCTATGTCCCGCAGAATACGGTCTGATTTTGTTTGAACTGCTGCCCCAAAACCGTATTGCAGGATAATTTCAAGACATCTGTGCGTCAGCTTCAGCTTCTCTTCACAGTGCATATACGGATCCGACATGGCGCCGGTTCCGATCATCCCCTTTTTTCTCTTTGAACGAAGCGCCGCCTCCAAAAGTTCCGGAGCATTCTGCTTTACTTCTATATCTTCAAAAGGATGCGTAAACTGATAACACCGGCTGCGGCTGTCACAATAAATACAGCCGTGGGAACACCCTCTGTATATATTCATTCCAAAATGTCCCCCACTCCCGGTGAGTATCCCTTTCGCATCTACGAAATGCATATTGCTTTTCTCCTTAGGTCCTGCAGGAACCCCTTTGCAAAAGCCCGATGCCCTGATTCAGAAAAATGCACTCCATCATACGACAGATCTACCTGCCATTTTTCGGCATCAAAGAATAGTACATTTCTCTTCTGACAGAGCGCTTCAAATCCTATATTCATCTTCCGACTTTCCTCATGGTAAATCTCCATATCCGGGAACGCCGATGCAATCGGAACCGGACCAATGACAATGATCCGTGGTGGCGTTACATATACCGTCAGCCATTCCAAAAATACGTTCATTCTCCCTATTGCATCCTTGGCATGGGGGTGGTTGTTGAGCAGGATATCGTTTGTTCCAAGCATGATAACAAACCAATCCTCCTTATCCCAATCCTTCAAGAATGGCTGGATCTGATTCATCTCTCTTTTGCTCTTTGGAATCATCCGACCATTCATTCCCGCCTCAATAACTACGTATTTCCCCTCAAGCGCTTTTCTAACTTGTGTCGTCCATCTCGCGGCTTCAGGATATCTCATACCAAGCATACCTCTCGGATCATAACCATAGGTATTTGAATCTCCAAAAAATATTATTTTCGTCATTTCCCCATTTTCCAGTCTATATTCAGCAATCCGCTCTGTAGCCAAAACGCAATCTCTGCCACCAGAACCATGACAGCAGTATAATCCAAAAGGAACCAGATCTTTGATTCGCCAAAATCGAAGAAGGCAAACATTACTTTCATTAGCAGATAATCTCCGATACCTCGTTTGACAAAAGCATAAACCCCATAGGCCGCTATCAGAAGGAACAGAATCATAACAACCGCTCTTGCCGTCTCGTTCATATGACTCTTTATCTTTGCGCTTATGCTCCTGATGTGGAGCCCCAGATGAAAGCTCATCATAATGAAGCCCCAGTAGGCGAGGGTCATGTGGATCGTTCGCAAGACGCCTGACGCTCCGTTGATCGTTACTTCTTTCAGCACATACTTTGACATCAGAATCCCGCTAATGGGCTGCAAAACCATAAACACCGCCAAGAAAAGATTCACGACAGTGTTTAGAATCCGCGCTGCATTATATTTTCCCTTAGGGATACCCGCCCACCATTTTCGGTTTATGACATGATGCGCGATAAACAGTCCAAACATACACAAGCCAAGAATCTCATGGATATTTTCTCCGATCAGGGAATACGCCATGAGGAACGGCAAAAGCACCACCATCAGGATATCGATTATCATCCTCCCGTGCTTCCCCAACCATCCCGTCATCCAATCCTCCTTCGTCATCAGACTCACATACTCTGTCCGATTCTCATGCATCAAAGGCACGTCTACGTCCTCGGATCGCCATTGCCGTACTGCACGGGTCCATTAACGCCCGTCCCTGCTCTAGCCATGCAGCGGTCAGTTTGTAATCCTGCACTTGTTGTACTGCACGACCTCCGACTCAACCACGGCGTCTATGATCTGCCTGCCCTCGATAACTATGGTGCCTGCCATGCACTCATCAGAGCACAGGCACTTGCTGCATTTTGATGGCATATCGAAATTTTTGCAACCACAATCTATTTAAGGAAACGCTGATTAAAAATCTTTAACAGCGTAGAAAGATTTGGAGTAGTCTTACCTGATTCAATTCTTGCAACAGAAGAATGCGGAATACCGCAAAGTTCAGCAAGATCCCTTTGAGAAAGATTCAAGCTATGTCTCTGCTCAATCATTGCGCCAACGATGGCAGACACCTCTTCGACCTCGTCAATATCCTTCCCGATCTCTGGATTTGTTTTTCGAACTTTCTCTTTATACTTTGCCCAATCGCTCATAACATTCATCCCTTTCTAGATACCCAATCATCACGCTCCGTTTTTGCTTTTTCTATTTCTCTTTTCGGAGTCTTTTGCGTCTTCTTTCGAAAATGGTGCAACAACACAAAGTCACAATCTCCATTTTCGGCTCTGTAGAATTCAATATTATACATTCTCTATCCTGCATTATCCTCTCACCCATTATTTACCACGATACCTGTCAAAAATGCAAACACCATCACAAAAGCCAGATACAGCAGGAATCTCTTTATTCCAAACACGATCTTCAACGCTCCAAGATTGGTGATCTTCGTTGCCGGGCCGGTGATCATAAACGCTGCCGCGCTTCCCATGCTCATGCCGTCCATAAGCCATTGCGCAATCAGCGGTATCGTCCCGCCGCCACAAGCATAAAGCGGCACCCCAATCGTTGCCGCCATCAGCACGCCCCACGCCTCATTACCTCCGAGGAATCTCACCATCAAATCCTGTGGCACATATCTCTGGAACAACGCCGACAGAAAGACACCCAAGAAAAACATCGGCCCCGTGGCTTTGACGTTTCTGCCAATGTTCTTGACCAGACGCATAAATAAATTCGGGTCTGTATCCCTGCTCTTCGGCTCATCAAAATCGGAGAAATTAAAAAACTCCTTGTCCTTATAAATCATTCTGACAAGGATTCCGGCGACGATGCCGCACAGAAAACATGATAAGATCCTTATCGCAAGCGCTGTCGCTCCCAAGGCCGCGCTGTAAATGATCAGCTGTGGATTCAAGAGAATAGATGTCATCATAAAGGCGGCAAGCCAGTCATCCCGCATCCCGCTTCTGGAGACGGACGCCGCC
>JAFUXY010000439.1 GCA_017477005.1 Lachnospiraceae bacterium
CCCCGAGCTTGTTCGTCGCCAGATTTCCATTCTTGTTCGACTTGTAGACCGCCGGAGATGGCAGGCGATTCCCATCCATCAATTCATAGGAAAAGTGGTACCGTGTTTTGTCGCCAAGCGTCCAGTTCGCCCCGTAACCATAGGATTTTTTGCCGCTGCCGGATCGCCCCACATAGGGCGCATAGCTTTCATACACAGGCCCCGATCCCACCGCAAACATCTCGTCCGCAATGTACGGGATCCCACCGATATCAAACGCCAGATTGCGGCCGGAAACCTTGGTTTCGCCGAACAAATGCACCCCTTCGCCATCCGGCTGGGAGTGATAAGCCCACCAAGCGAGATGCCGTTCGGACAGATCAAAGGGCTTCTTGTACCGAGCCCTATATTCGGAGGTCGTCATTTTAAGCTCCGACAAAATGCTGATCTCCGCCGCCGCCGTGCCGCCGAAGGCCCAGCAGGAGTTGAACGGATCCTGCGATTTCACAGATGTGACCACACCCCTTTCTCGCAGATCAAAGGCTCCGGGAAGCTCCGCCGCTTGCGATCGGAAAGCCTGCGACAGCAGACCTATTACCACTGCGACAGAGAAAACTGCGCAGGCGTGCCGTAATATACCCTTTTTCATTCGAAAATCCTCTCTTCTCAATCCGCTTTCAAGACGGAACTCGTCGCCGGAAGCGCATTGACCCACGCCTTGCATTTCAGATCGCCGCTCGACTTGATGATCACGTACTGCCATTTGTTCGTGCGTTTCTGATACCGATTCAGCGTCCCCTTGTCCTCCAATGCCGAGTCGATGAACCCGACCATCTTGCCCGACGAATTGTACACATAACCATAGATTTCATAACCAATATTTTGCTCGAAAGTGTTCGTGACCGTCATCTTGTAATTGATCAGACGCAGCTTTCGATACGACTTTCCAAGCGTTGGCTCCGCCACCTTCAGCGTGACCGCGTTTTTCGGAACGGCTTTACCGTTGTCCATAGCATTCCCACGAATGAGCCTCGACGCACGAAATCCGATTTTCTTCGGTGCGGACAGCTTCTTGTCCGTCATAATCGTACCGATACAGGTTCCCTTTGCCGGAAGCACATAGGCAGAACACTTGGCGTCTCCGAGATCGAGCAGTCGGCCGTTGTCGTAGCAGTCGAACTCGACCTGTGTGAAGTTGATATTACTTTTGTTTTTGATCTCATAGACGTACTGATTGATGCCAGGCAGCTCCATTTTGTACGTGACCGAAAACAAATTGGCGTTGTCTTTCACAGTGAAAATGTAATCCATCGAAACCGTCGTCGCTGTCGTCCAGACGGACACCACCGCCCCTCCGGTGCCGATGCCCTTGAAGGAAATCTGATTGCCGTTGTAGGATACCTCGACTACGGCCGGATTCGAATTCGTGACCCGCGATACGTTGTTGCTGAATGCATTTTTCAGCTTTTCTCCGACATAGATGCTCAATGCCTGTGATTCCGCCTGCACGGTTTTGGGCGTTGCCAAGAACAGCCCGAGAATCAGGCACGGGATCAAAAGCAGCGCCAATAGTCTCTGTGTTGTGTGTTTCATGTGTCTTCCCCTTTCTTTTGTTGGCTAATCAAAGTCCACGGTAATCCCGCTCCCGGTATCCGCACCGGTCGATGGCGCCGCCACGGGCGCAGGAGCCGGTGTTTCTACTACCGGAGCCGGCGCAGGCGTTTGGACAGGAGCCGTGGCCTGTGTCGTAGTTTGTGTCTGTGTAGTTGTCGTTTGCGTCTGTGTCGTGCTTTGTGTCTGTGTCGATGCTTGCGACTGCACTGGCGCCGTCTGCACCGGCTCTGGCCCCTTGCTGATCTGAACCAAAACCGTGCTGCCTGGATCGATCATCTCCCCGGCTCCGGTGTTCTGGGAGATTACCTTTCCACTCTCCACGGAATCGCTGTACACCTCTTCCGTCTCGATCTGCAGCTCCATCTCTGAAAGCACCGCCGTCGCCTGATCCAAGCTGAAACCAGCCACATCCGGCACGGTCACCTGGGCTTTCCCGGTACTGACCACCACGGAGACCTTCGTATCCGGATCTACCTCCTGTTTGGCCTTCGGATTTTGAGAGATAATATGCCCCTCGGCTACCTTTTCCGAAGAGGTTTCTTCTTTGACAGCAAAGGAAAGACCGGCTTCTTCGATCGCCGCCTTCGCTTCTTTCTTTGTCTTCCCCGTCACGTCGGGAATCATGGCAGAAACGCCCTTGCTGACAACCAGCTCTATTTCGACGTTTTCCTCGAGCTTTGTTTTGGCATCGAGATTCTGCGAAATCACGGCGCCTTTGGCGACTGAGTCTGAATACTCATAGGTAATAGTGGGTTCGGAAAGCGCCAATTCTTCGATCGCCTCTGTCGCCTCTTCCTCCGTCATCCCGGTCAGCTCCGGCATCGTCGGCGTGGCATTCATCCCTCCGGAAAAAACCAGAAATCCGGCTACTGCTGCCGCCAGAACCCCGCCTCCCGCAACGAGCCCAATAGCCAGAGGCGCCTTGCTCTTTTCCTTCTTTTCTTTGATATCGACCGTTTTTTCTACATCACGTTCGATCCTGTCCTGACGGGACGAAGTTCTCCCCCGAGAAACCGACGACCCGCCTGTTTCCGGCCTCGTATCCCGCCTTCTTTCCCGGCGAGTCCGCCTCTTTTGGGCCGTGGTTTCGATATCATCAAACAGATGAAGAACGTCGTCCTCCCTGCGATCCGGCTGCGGCTCTACAACCGTCCGATCCTCCTGTGATTTTGACGCTGGTGGCGGCTCCCACGCTGTACGCTCGTCCCTGTCGATCGGAACCCTGGGCTCCGGTTCCGCCACCGACGGCTCTTCTGTATCAAACTCCAGCTCAAACACGGAGGACGAGGTATCCTCTCCCTCGAGTACAATTTTCGGAAGCAGTCCGCCTGTTTCCTCTTTCTCAAGGACGATTTCGGGAATCGATTCGGACGTTTCCTCTTCCTTGAACGCAATCTCCGGAGTCGGTCTGGCTGTTTCTTCTTCCTTGAACGCGATCTCCGGAGTCGGACCGGCTGTTTCTTCTTCCTTGAACACACTCTCCGGAGTCGGACCGGTTGTTTTCTCCTTCTCGAATTCTATCTCCGGAGTCGGCCCTGTCGTTTCCTCCTTCTCGAATATGATCTCCGGAGTCGGCCCGGTCGTTTTCTCCTTCTCGAATATGATCTCCGGCGTTGGCCCTGTCGTTTCCTCCTTCTCGAACGCGATCTCCGAAATCGATCCGGTCGTTTCCTCTCCCTTGGCCACATTCTCTGGAACCGGTTCTGGTATCTGCTCCTCCCTGCCCCTCGCCTCGCTCTCTCCTGCCTCTCCGATTGGGCCAAAATCCACGACCGTCGCTTCGTCGTCGAAATCTTCCTCTGGCTCCGGTTCCTCCGCCAGTTCATCGTAGATTTTCTTCAACTCCCGCCTCAGAGACAACGCGCTTTGGTAGCGATCCTTCGGCAGATAGGCGCAGGCCTTTTTTATTATCCTTGAAAGCGCGGGCGAGGCATTGCAGGGATCCGGCATTTCCTGCCCCGATAGTCTGGCCATATTCGCCCGCTCAATATCCGCAAACACCAGCGGCTTGGGATACGGAGGCAGAAACGGCGTCCGGTTGTTGTTCAAACAACGATAGAGCAGAATCCCCAGGGAATAAATGTCTACCGTCCGATCATACGGTCGCCCCTGATACACCTCCGGCGCCATATAGGACGGGGTTCCCTTTCTCGACAGCGCTGCCGACGTTTTTTCCATCTGCCGTGCAATGCCAAAATCCCCCAATTTGTAATGCCCGAAATCCGAGCGGAAAATATTCTGCGGTTTGATATCGCGGTGTATAATATTGAATTTTTCGCACTCCTCCAAAGCCCGGCACATATCCATCCCAAGCTTCAGATAATCCCTCTGCGTCAGCGTTTCGGAATTCAAAATATCGCTGAAGCCCCGCAGCAGCTCCATCCGAATAAAGATCACCCAGCCAAATTCATGTTCTTTGGGAATCACGGCATGATCTTCGTAACTCACGATATTGCTGTTTCCCTTCAATTGGTACATCAGGGTAAATTCCGCGACGATCTCCTCGACCATGCTGTAGAAATAGCTCTCCACACTGTCCTCGGTCAGACCCTCGTTTCGAACCATCTTCACTTCGTCTTGATTCCGCGGAACCTCCAGGATTTTGACAGCAAAATCAAAGCTGTGGCCAAACTCCTTTCGGGAAATCCGATACACCTTCCCGAAAGCGCCTTCGCCCAGCTCCGCCTCTATTTTGTAACCATTCCAGGCTCTGTCCAACTCATGCTGTGGATCGATCATGACGCCAAAACCCCTTGTCAGCTAATCGCTGCTTCAATCAAAATAATGCTAATATTGTCTGTCGCCGGAGACAGCAGCGTCTCCGCCAGCAAATCCTCCACCTTCCGCTTCAGCGGAATCTTCTTTTCCAAAATATCCAAAATTGTGGATTTCTCCAGCTTGTCCGTCAAGCCGTCGCTGCACAACAGCAATGCATCGCCCACGCTGATTTCCAATGGCTTTGCCACGTAGGGCTCGATCATGAATTCCGTTTCCGGCACGCCGACGTACTGTGTCAGCGCATGCTTGTGCAGGGCATTTTCCTGTAGCTCAACACCCAATTCCTCCGCCATCCGCCGGTTGCTTTCCTCCACGGTATGATCCACGGATAGCTGTTTCAAGTCATGATTTCGACGCAGATAAGCCCGGCTGTCGCCAATATTGACGACTCGCAGCATCCGGTTTTTGAGGATGGCAAATACGGCCGTTGACCCCATCTCCGAGGAAGAAGCCGTTTTCTGCAACGCTTCATTCATTTGCTCGATCAGCAAGACCGCATCGAAATACATCTGCTGCTCTTTGGTATGATCCAGATACTCTTTGGCAAGCTGCGCGCACCGCAGAGACGCTTCTTCTCCCTGCTGCATTCCACCCATCCCGTCAAAAACCGCAAAGACGGACAGGCTTTCGATGTCTATATCTCCCTCATACTGGAACTCTCCTTTTTCAAGATCTGTCCGATAAAAACCATTGCAGAACACCTGATCCTCGTTGACAGAAGCGCTGTTTCCGATATGGGAATGCGCGCAAATATGGAGCTTCATCCCGTCTTCCTCCGTGATTTTTCATGCACACTATCGTAATGATTCATTATACTACCCTATAAAAAACCTTGTCAACCGGGTTTGGCGTATTCATCTGCTGTTTGACGGAACGGTTACAGACATTTTCAAATTGCATGCGACCGGGGTTTTGTGCTATGATGAAGAGGAAGTTTTTCCACAACGAGGTGATGAAGAATATGGCGGATCGTTCTTTCTATTATTCTGACCACAATCAGATCAAAGAATATTATGCGCTTCCTGAAGGGACACGAAAGGAATTGTTTCGCGGAAGGCTCTATGATATGGCTGCCCCGAATCGAAATCACCAAAAAATAGCCGGCAAGCTGTTCCAGTGGATTGCCAATTATTTGGACGAGACAGACAAAGATTGCGAGGTCTATCATGCGCCATTCGATGTCCATATTCAAAAAAAGGACGAGCTTCATGATTACGATTCTATTGTACAACCAGACATTTCCGTTGTTTGCGACAAAAAGAAGCTGACGGAACAAGGCTGCGAAGGGGCGCCGGATTGGATCATCGAAATCGTATCTCCGGGAAACAGCCAACATGATTATTATGATAAATTATTTTTATATAGAGATGGCGGCGTGCGAGAATACTGGATCGTAGATCCGGTCTGCCGAAGAATACTGGTCAATTATTTTGAGGATGAGGAATCTCCTGTCACAATATACGGATTTTCGGATAAAATTCCTGTCCGCATCAGCAACGGCCTTGAAATCGACTTCGCCGATCTGCCTGTAAATGAATAGTTACTAAAAAACAGCCTACCCACTTACGAGGAGACACGATATGAACCCATTTCACTGTGATGAAAGCTACCAAAATGATCTTCAGGAATACACGGAGCGTATTCTGAAAAAATACGGCACCTCTTCGCAGACGGCGGAGCGGGAGATTTTGTATCTCGCAGAGGCTGGGAATCTCGTTGCCAAAAATGAGTATGCGGAACTGTTGTTTTATAAGAAAATACTGCGGAAAAATCCCTATCGCGACGCCTTTCATCTGTATCTTGAGGCGGCGGGAGTGACTATAGATACTCTGGCTCAGGCAAAGGACTCCGAGTCCTCCTGGCGCTGCAGCGGAAGATCCTACCCTCTGTCCTTCTGGATGCTGGGGTACTATTTGGTGAATTACAATCGGGAATCTTTCTTGAAGGACTGCGAAACGATTGATGCGATTGAGAATCTGCCTTTATCCAAACGGCTGATCCTCGCTTTGCAGATGGCGGTCTCCTGTGTGGATCAGATCGGTGCCTGCGGCGCCGCGATCAATCTGATCGGACGAATCTTGAACGAGGTCTCAGGGGATGCCGCGCTTTTTGACGCTGTGAAACAGACACTCCAAACCGAAATTGCCAGCCACGATTTCACCGCAATCGGCGTCTCTATCGAAAGCTGCGACACACTTTCCGACTGTGCCGCGGCTTCTGAGGTCTTTTTCCTGGCTGCCGCGGAAGAGGGCTATGTCTATGCGTGTAATAATCTAGCGGCAAAGGAGGCGGATCGTATTCTTCAAATGCAGCAGGACGGCGCGTCCTCGGAAGAGATCGCCAGCCACATCGAAACCTACGTCAACCACCTGAAGCGTTCCGCTGACAAATACGAGCCCTATGCCGCCAATCGGCTGGGGATGTTCTATGTCGAGGGAGAGGTGCGAGGTTCCTCTGAGGTCGCTCATTTCCGGGAATACATCAATTCGCCTCTTGCGAAATCCTATTTCCAAAAAGCCACCGTTTATCCGGACGCCAATTCCGCCTGGGCCTTTTTGAACCTGATTTCGCATTTCCACAGCGATTATACCCGCAACCTGGAGCTGTTGGATGAGCATATGGGCTACATTGAACAGCTTAATCCCAAAGTGTACGATATAGCGATGGAGATTTAGACTCTATTCTCCTGTAAACTGTGGCTTTTTTGACCCCTCGCACATTCCGTCAAAAACAATTCCATGAGATTCTGCAAGGAGAGACCTGTCTCCACAGAAAGCCTGCGAAAATAGTTCAGTATGGTAATATCCAAATCAATCGTAACAGATTGCTTGATCCTATCATACCACGGGTGAAATTCTTTCAGCATATCATCGGTCATTTCAGGACAATCATCCGTAATGATCGGACGTGCATTCGCTACTATCGCCATCTCATCATCGGTAAGCAAGGGAAGCTGATTCAAATCATCTAAACTCATAACCGTCATAATAAGCCCTCTCTTCCTCCTTTGTAGCCCTTCTTGCAGAAATAATCCGTATCTTCTCAGCTCTTTCTGTGTATACGACAAACAACACTTTTCCGACCATTCCTATTGCATTCCATCTATCCTCCGTGAATTTTGCAAGCACCTCTTTACGCCGCTCCCACGGTCTGAATCATTTCCTGCGCAATCTCAGCCACTAGCATATCGTCCAAATCGGCGACGGCAGCCTCGAGCGCATGGATCTGTTCTTTCAGATCCTCTTCATAACGATATTTCTTCAGCTCTGCCACCAGCTCGTCGGCTCTGTCCGTATCGAAATCCTCCATCGCCCCCTGAATCATTTCCACGTAGGCCAACACCATCTCCGGATTGGCCAGCGGCTTGTCGGAATCATCCTCGTCCTCGCCGATTCCAAACACTCCCCGCAGCTTGTAACCATAACTATTCCATTCTTCCATAAACGCCCAGTGCAGCGCCTGGATCTTCTTGTAATCCTCATCCTTGGCTGCAAATTCCAGAATCTTCGCCATCCCCGCCAACGGAATGATCCCGACCGTCGCCGCTGCCGATTTCATCCCGTGCACTTGGATACGATAAGCGTCAAACCCGTCTGTCCCGATCCGGTCAAAGGCATCCGACAGCCTCCCGGCCTGCGTCGCCAAAATCGTATAAAATTCCTTGATGGACGCTTCGATCAGGCTCATTCCTGGCAGATGAAGCTGGGCTATATACCAGTCGAGCCCATCGACCATCGGCAGATCCTCCACCGTCAGCTCTCTGTCCGTGCTGCCCTGCGTCGATTCCTCTCCGCCACCAGCCGGAACCACATCCTCCGGTATCTGATCGCCCGTCAAGATCTTCTCCTCCGGCAGCGCGCTTCGCACCGCCTCTTCGAGCTTGACGGAAACGATCGGCTTGGACAGGAAGCCATCGAAGCCTTCCGCCAGATAATTCTCCCTCGCGCCAGCCACCGCATTCGCCGTCAGAATATAGATCGGAACACCGGCGCAGGCTCCTTTGGCATCATCCTTGATCCGGTGCATCGCCTCGATCCCGTCCATCCCGGGCATCATATGATCCATGAAGATAATGTCGAACCGCGTTCCGTGGCAGAGATCCACCGCCTCCTGGCCGCCCTCGGCCTCCGTCACATCCACCTTCGTCGGCGACAGCAGCCCGGAGAAGACCTTTCGATTCATTGCGTTGTCGTCCACCACGAGCACCTTCGCATCCTTGGTAATAAAACTCGTCTCATAGGCGTAGGATTCGGTTCTCTGCGCGATCCGCTGCTGCAGGTCGCCGATCGGCGTATCGTCCACGATCGGCTGCCGCACCGTGAACCAGAAGCGGGAACCCTCACCATAGACCGACGACACCTCCATCTTGCTGCCCATCAGCGACAATAATTGCACCGTAATATTCATTCCCAGGCCGGTACCCTCGATATTGCGGTTTCGCCCTTCTTCAATCCGCTGATAAGCCTCATACAGCTTGGGAATATCCTCTTCCTTGATGCCGATGCCGGTGTCCTGCACCGAGAACGTCAACAGGCAGTCGCCATCCTGCCTCTCTCCCTTCACCGAAAGCGTGACCTTTCCCTCCGGCGTGTACTTGACCGCATTGGTCAGAATGTTCGTCACGACCTGCCGCAGCCGGACATCGTCGCCGTGGTACCAGGTCGGAATCGTCTCGTCCACCTCGACGATGATCTCGAGATCCTTCCCCTTGACGCGGGCTTTTGCCATATTGTATAGGTCATTGATCATAGAAGACAGCTCGTAATCCACCGGCACAATTTCCATCTTGCCGGATTCGATCTTCGAGAAATCCAAAATATCGTTGATCAAAGATAATAAGGTCTGCCCCGCTGTGAAAATGTCCATCGCATAGGACTTTGTGTTCTTCTCCCCGGTCTCCCGCAGGATCATCTCGTCCATACCCAAAACTGCATTGATCGGAGTCCGAATCTCATGCGACATATTGGCAAGGAAGCTGCCCTTGGCCTCATTCGCTGCTTCAGCTTCGGCTCTGGCCTCGTCGGCGCGTTCCTTTTCTTCCGCCAGGCGATCCGCAGCCGCATTCGCTTTTTTGCGGTAATTATACAGCAGGATATCGGTATGCTGCATCACCAAAAGCAGGAATCCCGCCACCGCAAAGGTCAACTCCGTGCTGCCGATTACCATGCCTGCCGTGGTGACATCCGCCAAACGTTCGACCGACATAGATCCCCAGATCAACAAATAGCCTAGCACATCCATCCAGATCTTTCGGTAGGAGCGCTGCTTTTTTCGCAGCTCCCACAGCACCGATAAAGTGATCAAAAAAACGATCGACTGGACGCCAAAGGTAATATCGGACACGTCCGACATACGGATGATTCCCAGAAAATCCAGTCCCAAAATCACCGACACATAAATCGTGGATCCCACCATCATCAGCCTGGTCCGGATCGGAGCGTGCTTGGCAAAGCCTCTATGAATGAAGACTGCCAAAAACAGCGGTATCGTTGCATAACAAGCCGCTTCTGCCACCGAGAAAAACAGCTGGTTGTTCAAAAACAGCGAAGCTACGCCAGTCGAAAAGAAGGCATAAAGCATGGTATCCACCGCCAAAAACGCCAGATATTCCATTCCGCGCATCCGCTCGCCCGCGATCCTTCTGGCCACATCGAACACCACAAAGACGGCCGCACAGATCAAAAGGATGATACAACAGAAAATCGGGTACACCGACTCCCGCATCTCCCCGATGATCACAGAATCCCGCTGCATAACGGAAATCGCACCGATCACCACTGACTGATTGGGCTTTGCCCGCTCAAAATACATCACGATCACGTTGTCCTTTTCCGGCGAATAGGACAGATCGAACAAAATATCTCCGGCACTGACCACATTTGGTCCGGGTGCTTTGGCATCTTTGACACCCGGAGCTTTTTCCTTCGGTTTTTCTTCCGCTCTTTTGTCGGCTATGGTCTGAATCTGTTTGAGACTATCCAAAACCGCTTCTTTGCGCTGCGCCTCCGTCTTCAAGGGCTGGGATGCAGACAGCCGCGCACCGGTATCTGTCCCGGCTCCAGACGCGGTCTGCTCTGCTGCCTTTGTATTGGACGAAACCTCGCCTGCGTCGGTAGAATCTCCTGCTGTTGTATCCTTCGCCTGAATCGTCTTTGTCCGAATATCCGCGTTGATGTAGCTGGTGGTCGACTCCCGCCCATCCCCGCCTGACGTATTGTTTCTGTCCCATCCGGTCTGCGTATTGAAATCGCTCGTAATAGAACTGCTCCCTGTCGCCGAATCCCGTGAACCGCCGCCCGGTCTGCCCGAAAGCGCCG
>JAFUXY010000440.1 GCA_017477005.1 Lachnospiraceae bacterium
AAAAGAGGTATATTCTTTTTCACAAGGTTTTCCCCTTTTTCTCACAGCTCCAGCTCTTTCTTGCGGAAGATCAGGAAAGTCAGGAGCCACGCCAGTCCGATGTAGAGGGTCGTTCCGAGCAGCAGCGTGCCGAAGCCGCTTCCGTCGAGCACCATCCCTGTAAACGCGCGTTCCGAAAAGCCAGTGATATAGTAATCCGCGATATGGTTGTTGTGGAAGAAGACGAGCGTGCCAGTCAGCTCCAGGACGAATGGAATGATCATCAACAACGCAAGCTGCGCAAACACGCTCAGCGCCACATTGTCCGTGGCGAAAAGCACGGCGGCGGCCAGCGAGGAACAGCAGGTCACAACATAGGCGGAGCATACGGCGGAAAAGAACAGGATAGTTCGGTCAAAATCGTCAAGCGACGCACCTGTCGCCAGTGAAAGAACGAGCTGAAATACGAAATAGCAAGCATAAATGCCGATTGTCAGGATCGCACAGTCGAGAATCTTTGCCGCAATGACCATAGGTCGTGACAATCCGTGCCCAATAATCGCCTGAAGAGATCTTGCGCGAAACGCGTCGGCGTAAACGGCGGAAAACAGGACCAGGCCGAGAAAAATCGTGCTGGCACCATCGATCAGATTGCGTTGGTGGACAGTGAAGACAAAGTCGTTCCAAAAATGATGCTTGTCCCACAGCGCGTCAAATACGGACAGGCCAAGACAGAGAACCAGAATCAGTTGGACAGATCGTTTTTCAAGGATCCGGCGCAGATCTGCTTTGATTATATTTGTCATAATGAAAGCTCCTTCTTCTGAAAAATAGCAGCAGCGGCCGCAAAAGCGCCACCAAAATATACGACAAAGGCCGGAACCAATTGCCAGGGAAGGCGGCCGACCGACAGATTGGCGTAGGCGTTGTCAAACAGGCCGTCAATCAGAAAATCATAGAGTTCGACCTTGGAAATGGTCTGTAAATACTTGCATAGCGTCCCGGCGATCAATGTCAGAGTCACGTCCGTCAGGATGGCAATCGAGGTGCTGTCAAACGCATACAGTACCAGCATGGAGAGGATGAGACAGCTAGTGCCCCGGAGCGCACAAAAGAACACGAACAGGGCGACAAAGCACCGCTGCCGTACGGACACCGGCATCTCCAGCTCTCTACACAGATAATCCCGCACGATCAGCATAATGGAGTAATACAGCCCGATCAAAATGGTGCAATCTATGATTTTTGCCAGCAAAAGCGTGTGTCGTTCCATTCCAGTGCCGATGATGGAAGCGTAGGCATTGCTTTTTTGGTCGTCCGCAAATACAGAGAGAAAGGCGAAGATCGTAACAATCATCAAATAGATGCCCCCGAAGCTGGAATGCGAAAGGGTGATGTATTGATCAGGGTCTTCCATAGTGCGTATGACGTCAACCAATTGAAAAAACAACAGGAAAATCAGCAGAATCGTAAAGCTTGGCTTTCGCAGGATCCGTCGCAGATCCGCCCGAATTAGTTCTTTCATGCTTCTTCACCCCCGATCAGACGGAAATAAAAGTCCTCGAGCGTTGATTTTTCCTCAATCTCCCGCAGCACCTTGACGCCTCCTGCTTCAAGCAGCTCCTTCGCCCGTTCGAGATCGTCCACGGCAATTTCGATGGCCTGTTCCTTGTTTTTCAGATCGTCCTGCGTGATTTCACGCACCACGATCCCCTCGTTGACAATGCCGAACCGATCGGCCGTGTGCTCGAGCTCGCCCAAAATATGGGAGGATACGATGACCGTCATTCCGAATTCCTCATTGAATCGATGGATCATGGCGCGGACATCTGCGATCCCCTGCGGGTCGAGACCGTTGGTGGGCTCGTCGAGGATCAGAATTTCGGGATTGCCAAGGATGGCGTTGGCGATGCCGAGCCGCTGCTTCATCCCGAGAGAAAAACTCTTGACCGGCTTTTTGACTCCAGAAAGGCTCACGATTTCCAGCACCCGGTTGATCTCGTCTTTGATCTGTTTCCTCGGAATTTTCTTGACCATTGCGTAATAACGTAGATTTTCCTGCGGCGTCAGATACGGATAGAAGCTGTTGCCGACAAAAAAACCGATTTTTCGCCGATTTTCCCGCAGCTCTTTGGTCGTTTGGGAGCCTGTAATAGAAAGGGAGCCGCCGCTTGCATGGGACAGCCCCAATAGGATTTTGAAAATCGTCGTTTTTCCGGCGCCGTTCTTTCCGATGAGGCCGTAAATATCCCCCTTGTTGACGGAGAGGGTCACACCCTTCAGCACCTCCTGGCGCCCGTATTTTTTGACTATATGATTCATTTGGATAATGGCCTGTGCTGTTTCCATATCTGTTTCCCTTTCCTGGTCATCCCATTTGGCCTTCGACAATGTGCCTTTCTGCTTGGTATTGTGCCTTTTGTTTCATCCGGCATAGTACCGTTCTTTTTCATTCGGTGTTACTATACGGTATTTCTGCATCACCATACGGCGATTCGCTTGTCCTCGGACAAGTACATCCCGTCGCCTTCTTTGACTCCGTAGGTCGTATAAAATTCGTCGAATTGCTGCAATCCCACGTTGATACGAAGGTAATTCAAGGGGTGTTCGTCGTTTTCGAGCTGAGCGACCTCATCTTCCTCTTTTTCCGATGTCTGCCATAGCGTGGCGTATTGCCGGAAATACTTGTCATAATCAAAGCCCTGTTGCTTTGAGGCCATCGAAAGCGTCACCCGGATCCCTCCCATATCGGCTGTGGCTTCCCCGACGACCAGGTCGCCGTTGTAAGCGGAGTTTTCCGGGAAGGGTCGTATTGTATGGTAATATTCGGACACATGATCGCAGCGGTCGGAAAAGCTCAACTCGTCCGTGAAAGGCAGCCAATCGTTTTCGAGCCCGTATTTGTCGTATTCGGCTCCGTTTTTGTCGAAGCCGTGGGTAATCTCATGCCCGATGATCGTGCCAATACCCGCCAGCTTTTGCTCTTCGGACATATC
>JAFUXY010000441.1 GCA_017477005.1 Lachnospiraceae bacterium
CCGAGTACCGGAATTTTCATCAGTTTTGCCATCCGCATCGCCTTTTTCACGATAAGTGAGACCAGGTCCTGCGGCGAAGTGGCGACGATTACGCCATCGATCGGCAGAGATTGGAATACCGTCAGCGGCACGTCTCCGGTGCCGGGCGGCATATCGACGAACAGATAATCCAGCTCTCCCCACATCACGTCCGTCCAAAATTGCTTGACGGTGCCTCCGATTACGGGGCCGCGCCAAATTACCGGCTGGTCTTCGCCGATCAGCAGATTGAGTGACATAATGCGGGTGCCGTCGGCGGCTTCGGCAGGATAACTACCCTCTTCAGTGGCCTGCAGCGGCCCCTTGACTCCGTACATTTTGGGGATGGACGGCCCGGTGATATCCGCGTCGAGGATGCCGACCTTGTATCCGGCAGATCGCATCGTGGACGCGAGCAAAGAGGTAATCAGCGATTTCCCGACGCCTCCTTTGCCACTCATCACCCCAACGACGTGGCGAATATGAGAATGTGGATTGGTTTCTATTTCAAACATGGGGTTTGGCATGGTGACTGAGCTCCTTCCTATTTATTAATCGTCAAGATAATCGTAATAATTCCCGTATTCATAGCCCTGCGACTCGATATACGTCAAAAAGTCGTTCAGGATCGTGGCGTTGGTCTGAGAGACGGCGTGCAGCAGGTAGATCGCTCCCGGATGAAGGGCGGCCTCCACCTTGGCCAGAGCGTCAGCCGGAGCCGGTTGGTTGTTGCGATCCCAGTCCGCATAAGCAAAGCTCCAAAATACCGAACGATAGCCGCAGTTCGACACGAGCGCCAAAGACTGTCTCGAAAACATGCCAGTCGGATACCGAAACAGGCACATTTGATAACCGAAGGTATCCCGCACATAATCATTCAGTTCAATGACCTCGTTGGTCTGGTACGCCAGATCGTGCGCCTGCATGCCGTCGGAGGGGTGGTTCACCGTGTGGTTTCCCACGATATGTCCCTCGTCGATCATCCGTTGCACAAGCTCGGGATTGCCCACTGCGTACGGCTTCGTAATGAAGAAAATTGCATTCGCATGGTGTGCCTTCAGGGTGTCCAGGATGCTGTTTGAAAATCCATTTTCATAGCCTTCGTCAAACGTCAGGTACACTTTTTTGTCTTCGGCAGGGTCGTCCTCGGGGACGATGAAATCTGCATGGTAATCCTGGTATTCCTGTTGATATTGCAAAGCCGTAATAGGCCGGTTGAACTCGTCCCGGTCCGGTCCCATCCCCCAGCCGATGGCAGTATTGTCAAGCCCAGAAAGCTCGATCTGAGGATAATTCAGACGCAAGCCGTTTGTCGTGTCCATAGGAATCGGAATCTTGCTTTCGACTTCGCCGCCGTCGTCCAGGTCTTTGAAAACGACAGAGTCGTCCTCATCGTCTGAATCGTCGTCCAAGTCGTCGTCAAGGTCGTCGCTGTCGAGGTCGTCCGTATCCTCCGAATCCTTGTCGTCTTCATCCAGATCATCGGAATCTGGGGAAATTTCCTCGACTAAGTCGTCGTCTTCGTCCTTGTTTCCGTCGAAGATTTCCACATCTTTTTCGATTTCGTCTTCTGTGCCGTCGTAATATTCCACATCGTTGCCTTCGTCTTCATCGTCTGAAGTATCGAAGTCCAGTTCTTTTGAGTTGTTGTCATCAGGCAGTGCCGCCTCGGTCTTGCTTCCCATGCCGGTCGCCCGTTCAATGGCGCTGCAGCCCGAAAGCGACGCAAGGGTCATAGACATACAGAGCAAGTAAGCCAGCTTTTTCATCCGCTTTCCTCCCTTGGTATCAATGATAATGAAAATAAAGCAGACCCCATGCTACCATAGGAAATCTTTTCTGACAAGGGGAGTTTTTTGGAAGATTCGACAAAACCCGGGAGGATAAGTATTCCTTTGTGCATTTTGTCAAATTGAGAAAACAGGCGGAGTGTTTCTTGCATATTTCTTCATTATTACATATAATGAGACCGAAGACTTGAGAGACACAAAGGAGATGAGTGATGAGTTCAATTTCAGATTTGCAGGTATATATCAACCAATCAGGGGAATCCATTATCAAATTCCATCCGAATATCCGGCATTATTCGATCGAGGTGCCGGTGGATTGCTTTGCGTTGAAGATTCATGTCGATTACGATCCGGCCTACTATATTCGAATTACTACTGACCATGATGCGGGGCGGTATATGTCGCCGGACCTGGATCCCGGGATGGGAGACTATATTGCGGGGAGCGAAGTTCCGTATTATGATTATTACGACGGATACATCGTGCGCTTGGACAAGCGGAGAGGGACGCTGCAGAACGACCTTCGGATGAAGATCCATATCGCGGCTGGCTCCTATGAGCTCGGAAACGAGGAGTGGGAGATCGACCTGTTCCGTCCGTCGAATGTGGACATTGCCAAGAAGTTCACCTACGGCTCGCATCAGGACGAGGAGCACAATGTCCGGGTGCCGTATGCGCTCTATGTGCCTTCGAATTATGATCCGAAGAAATCCTATCCGATTATTACCTGCCTGCATGGGACGGGGGAACGCCTTGAGCCGCTGGAGGCCAATCTGGAGAAGATGGAGATGGCGACTGCGTGGGCGAGGGATTCCGAGGACGGCGTGCGCCAATGCCTGGTGCTTGTGCCCCAGTGCTTGATTCATTATGACGACGAGGACAACTGGACATCTCTGATGCAGTATATCAACGGGCATTCGAACTCGCCTTTCTGGCCGCTGCCACAGCTCAAGGCGGTCTGGAACCTGCTGCAGAAGCTCGAAAAGGAGTACCATATCGATCCCAAGCGCCGCTATCTGACCGGGATTTCCTCGGGAGGCTTTGGAGCTTATGTCATGGCGATGGATCATCCCAAGCAGTTTGCGGGTGTGGTGTCGGCGAGCTGCGCGGCGAATCCATACCGGATCGAGGAGCTGCGAGGACTCGGGATGTGGTTCTTCCATGCGGATGACGATCCGCTGATCGCGCCGTCCTACACGCTGGAGCCGACGATGAAGGCTTTGAACGAGGCGGGGATTGATTACCATGTGACGCGCTACCCCAAGGGGATGGTATTTTGGCAATCGGCGCATTTTGTCTGGGAGGTCATGTACCATGACGAGGCGATGCGCAAGTGGCTGTTTGAACAAAAAGTGAAGTAATACATACAAATAGGAAGGAGGAGTGCAAATGCCAAGGGAATTGTATCCGCTGAATGTGGGTCAGCTTTTGCAGTATGACCCGATCCGCAGGACGGGGTCGCAGGCGTATTGCAACATCAGTTTGTTTTTTGGGCTTCAGGCGCCGCTCGATTTCGGGCTTTTGAAGCATGCGATCCAGGACGAGATCAAAAGATCGGAGTGCCTGCGGATCCGTTTTACCGCTCCGGACAAAAACGGGGATATCATGCAGTATATTGAGCCGGAGGATTATCGGGATATTCCGTACATCGACCTGTCCAATATGTCGATGGAGGAAGCGGACAAATACTTGCAGGATCATTCGTACAAGGAATTTGCCGAGCCGGATATTCCGATGCTGGATTTCGTGATGGTGTCTATGCCGGATGGTTATAATGGCACCTTCCTCCACATCGACCACAGGCTGATGGATTCTTCGAGCCTGATCGTGATGATCAAGGACATTTTGGATATTTATTGTCATTTTCGTTTTGGCACTCCTTATCCGGAGCCACCGGCTTCGTTCATTGAGGTTCTGAAGAAGGATCTGAAAAAGGCGGAGAACACGAAGCGCCAGGAAAAGGACGAGCAGTTCTGGAGGAAGATGCTCACCGACGGCGGCGAGCCGATCTATTCGGACGTGCAGGGGTTGTCGGTGCTGCAGGAGAGC
>JAFUXY010000442.1 GCA_017477005.1 Lachnospiraceae bacterium
AAACGCAATGCTTTATTTTGTGGCAAAAGAACGTGTATCTGGCGAGCTGAAGACGTGTTCATTTGAAGATATGATGGCTAAATTTGGTATAAAGGCTGACGACTTGGAGGATGAAGATGTTGAGTTCGAAATGGAGCCGCTCTTTCTCTGATAATGTTGAATTTCTTGAGGAAGTCGAAGATGATCTGGCGAAAATAGATGGGTCACTGATCAAGCAAATAGCCAATGTTATTAACAAGGTGGCGAGAAATCCAAAACCCAAAAGTGATGGTGGTTTTGGCAAGCCGCTTCGCAACGATGAAAGCTCTCAGTTGAGTGGGTATAATAAGATTAAATTGGTGAAAGCCGGGATAAGGATTGTTTACAAATTGAGGGAAGAAAAAGGCAACATGCTTGTCATCATAATTGCAGCAAGGGCAGACAACTATGTTTATCAACAAGCTGTCAAACGGATAAAAAAATATAATTTATAAGGAAATACTGATAAAAAATGAGTATGCATCATAGAGTAAGTTCCTTGTGGGCAGTTCGAAAGAAAGTAGAATTTTCATAGCGTTCTTTGTGGATTTGTGCTAAAATTGTACAGATATTGTGAGAGAGATGGATTTGTTCCGATGAATGAGCAGATTCAAGGGTTTTGGGGAGAGAGGATTTATGCTTCCATATACATTTTCAGTCAAGGTGCAGGCGGAGGATCTGCGTTATTTCAATCTATATAGCTTTTATCACAGACCGCTGGGATTTTTTGCGACGCTGATCGGTATTCTCATGTTTTTTGCTTCTCAGTATACCTATTTGAGCGGTGGAGCGTTGCAGGATGAAATTGTCATGACCATTATATCCTTAGTCGTGCTTTTGTACATGCCGTTGTCTTTGTCCTTGCGGGCGAAGGGGACGATTTCGGCGAATCCGATCTTTTCGGCTCCCTTGAATTACTCGATGGAGGAGGAGGGGCTGCGGTTCTTTACGGAGTTGGATCTGGGAAAAGGCGTTTCGACGGAATCAAAGCTCCGCTGGGAAAGCATCTACAAGGTTGTCCGTACAAGGCATGAGCTTCTTGTGTTTTCCAATCAGGTCAATGCTTTTGTGATTCCTTTGCGGGAAATTCAGGGAAAATATGAGACGATACGGGATATATTTAAGGAACACGTAGAAGATCACAAGTTAGAAAAATTGTAATTTTTGCAAATGTGCGGGGCAGGTGAAGTGTTAAGGATGCTTCAATCGTACAGGTGGAATATTTTGGGGAAGATGGTATCGTATGAGACAGCAACTATTTGAAACTAAATCCGGTGCAGAGACCTATTCGCTGGCGAAAGCTCTGGCCAAAGAGGCGAATCCCGGCGAAGTTTTTGCGTTGATCGGCGATCTCGGCGCGGGCAAGACCGTATTTGCAAAAGGATTCGCGGCCGGACTGGGGATCAAAGAACCGGTGACATCCCCGACCTTCACGATCGTATGTGAGTATGAGGGAGGGCGGATACCGCTGTATCATTTCGATGTGTATCGTCTCGACGACCCGGAGGAATTGTTCGAGATTGGATTTGAGGAATATTTGTACGGAGAGGGGGTCTGTCTGATTGAATGGGCGGATCGAATCTGGGAGGAGCTTCCACCGCAGACGAAGGTGGCGAGGATCGAACGCAGCGGCACATCTGCGGACGAGAGGCA
>JAFUXY010000443.1 GCA_017477005.1 Lachnospiraceae bacterium
GGCGAAGGCCGCCGCTGCGGCGCTAAAAGAACGAAACAAAGACGAGGCCAAGGAGACAGGGGGGAAGGCGCTTGGTGAAGCAGAAATTCTCTCGGCCATCGAGGATCTGTTGGGGCAGCCCTTTGGTTCTCTTTCCGGGGACCTGCAGGCCGCGGTGATCGCAGCTTTGAACGAATACGGTATCCGCCACGAGGACGAAGGCGTGCTTTCGCTTGCAAGGAGGCTTTTGGAACAGACGATGGACGAACGCAATCCGCTTGCATACCGCCAATTTTCGGGCGTACCCTTTGAATGTGTCTCTTTTGGCGCCGTTGACCGGTCGAGAACCTACACCAATTACCGGCTAGTGGAGGAAAAGTCGGACGGAACGCAGGTGCTTTCCTCGATGCGAGGCAAAAAGAGCTATACCTTCAAGCCGAAAAAGCTGGCCGGAAGACAGTCTGACAGTTATATACGCGGCTCAAAGACCGAAGTCTACGCCTATATTGACGAGGCAGTTTCGCTCAAAAAAATAAAATGCCGCGCGGAATACATTTCGGAAACGGATTATGCGCTTTTGGTGACAAAAAGCATGGAGCCTGTCATCCGAAAAACAGTGAATCAGCTTGAAGAGATGGCAGGATATTGAAGGAGAATAAGCACTATGGCAGATTATACCATCATTTCCGATGTGAGCAATCATATCCTTTCGCTGCTTCGCGAGAGGATGTGCCCGGAGCCGATACCTTCACCCAACAACATTGAGGTATCGTCTCCCGCCTCTCAGGACGTGGACTACATTCTTGGCTTGTATCTGTATGACATCAAGGAAGAGGACACGGTTGCGCCGCCTGTGAGGGTACTTCGTGGAAAGGCGCAGATGGCACCGCCGCCTAAACCATATAGCCTGTACTATATGGTGTTTATAAATTCCGGTGGACAGGCTGGATTGAAGGATCAGGACTTCCAGAAGATAATCGGGAAAGTGGCCCAGATTGTAGCGGACAACAGTTCTGTCCTACCCAATCAGCTTCAAAACTGGCTGGATACGCAGGAACCGCCCATCGTCTTTTCACAGGCGAAGATGGGGTTGGAGGAAAAGGTACGAGTGTGGAGCGCGATCAACAAGCCCTATCAGATATCGCTCTTTTACAAGGTGGCGCCCGTATTCGTATCCAGCGAGGTTTTGATCGACACACCTCGCGTCACAGACGCGCGTTTCAGTGTCGAGATCGCCGGAGAGAGACAGGAAGAGGAGGAATAACATGCGATTTCTCCAAACAACCGGAAAGGAGGCAGGGAAAGTCGATTGGAAGAAAATGTCATCCACAGCAGATTGGATCTGTTGATCCGATTGCAGGATACGACGACAGGTATGTCGGAAAGTGAAAGAAACGCGAAATTCTTTTACAACGGAGAGCAGATCCGACCCATTTACCGGTCCGGAGGCAACTATATTCTCGTAAACCATGGCAGAGTAAACGGTCTCATGCGCGCAGAGGTTTATGGATTCGAGCCGCTGGAGGTGGAGGTGGACTACGAGAAGCTCGACGAAAACATGCCCGCTGTAGATTTGTTCCTGATACCGTCAGAGAACGAATTTGCGAGGGAAAAAGATTTGTTGACTTTATCCGGCCGCTTGGAGGGACTGTCTTTCGTAGAAGCCATCAATCTAAGCAGGCCATTGTCCAGTACAAGGGAATACGACCCAAAGCGAAAGATTTTGACCATTTATATGCCAAACCGGCGTATGAATATGGTTCACACCTGGTATGGTATTGTGAGGCAGGGAAAGGCAGAGTTTGAAAAGATACGCATCCTTCGGGAGCTATCCAATCGAAAAGTGCTTTTGGACGAGCCGCTTTCACAGGAGTTTGTTCCCAATGCGCCGATCTGCCGGATTATTTTCGGTATCGTGTACCCAGACGGGCGCTATCTGCTTCGGGTACAAAACGACGGAAGAAACCTAAAGCATCTGGTGAGGTACCAGGTAGGGGATGAAGTTCGATGCAAACTGGTCGATTTCCACCAACTGGAGGGAGCCTGGCTGGATTAGGGGGCGGCAGAAGCGTACCCCAAACAGAAGGGAGAAGAGGATGAGTTTGTTTGTGACAAGCGGCGCGTCTTTGGTGTGTACCTTTGGTACAACGCCTGCTACGCTGGTGGCGACAAATGCGGTGAGCGTGCAAGTGGGCGGAAAGCCCGTTGCCAATATTGCCGATGCGGCGGGAGGCAGCAATATACCGACTTTTGGTATGTGTACCTCGCTGGCGAATCCGACGGTAGCCGCAGCCACGGCCGCAGCGCTCGGCGTTTTGACACCTCAGCCCTGCGTGCCGCAGACAGGCGCGTGGATTCCCACAAATCCAACCGTTTTGGCAGCCGGAAAACCCTGCTTGACGCAGGATTGTTCCTGTATGTGTATGTACGCAGGCTCCATTTCGGTATTAAATCCCGGACAAATGATGGTAGGAAGCAAGTAGAGAACACACGAAAGGAGTGAAAATATGCCAGCTTATTTTAGCCCCGGTGTATATGTAGAAGAAATTGATAACGCGCCCCGCAGCGTTGAGGGAGTGGGGACAAGCACGGCAGGCTTTATCGGTCTTGCGGAAAAAGGTCCCGCAGGCGGAGCGCCGGCGCTTGTGACGAATTTTAAGAGCTTTTTGCGGCAGTTCGGAGGATTTTTATCCGAATACACCCATGGCGAGTATCGCTATCTGGCGAACAGCGTGGAGCAGTTTTTCAGCAATGGCGGAAACCGCTGCTATGTGGCGCGCGTGATTCCGGAGGATGCCCTGTCTGCCAAAAAGACCATGGGGATTCTTTCGGTTGAGGCGGCCAATGAAGGGAAATGGGGCAACCGCATTCAGCTTTCCTTCAAATCCGTGACGAAGCGAAAGATGCAGCTTGTGAAGAAAGACAGCGAGACGGCCTACCGTGCGAAAGCGATCGACGGCTTCCGGGAGGGAGACGTCGTCGAGTTCGATGGCGAGTACAACCGTATCGCCATGATCTACGATGATCAGATTACCTTTGAAAAGAAGTTCCGCACCAATCCGGTGGATGAGGCGTTGATTCCCAAAAAGGTGGTGCGTCTTGTGACGTTTGACCTGCAGATCCGCTACAACGAGCAGATTGAAAACTACTTCGATCTCACCTTAAACGCCAATTCACCCAGCTTCATCGCAAGCAAGCTAGCGGCTAGCAGCCTTGTGAAAGTGGAGGTAGGCGCAGCGGAGGACAAGGTAGCCGAACCGGCGAAGAAGGGCGAGGAACTGGAGCCGATCATCGCCAATCCGGTAGCGTCGATTTTGGGCAGCAATGTGACAGAGGGCGTATTCACCTTGGAGGGCGGCAGCGACGGCAGCATTTCCACCGTGAATGCGGGTACCTTCATTGGGACTGAAAACGGTCCAAAGGGACGCACCGGCATCCAGGCCTTTTTGGAGAACGACATCGTCAATCTCATGGCGGTGCCGGGGGTTACGATTCCGGAGGTAAATGCCGCTTTGGTGGCGCACTGCGAGAATTTGAGAAGCCGTTTCGCCGTGATCGATATGCCCCGGGATATGACAAAGGTGGAGGATCTGATCGAATATCGAAACATCATTTCCAGTACCTATGCGGCGATGTACCATCCGTGGATACAGGTCTTTGACCGTAGCTCCGGACGCGCGGACTTTGTACCGCCTTCGGGCGCCGTGCTTGGCGTCTATGCCAGAACTGACCAGACCAGAGGCGTGCACAAGGCGCCGGCCAACGAGACTGTATTCTGCTCGGGACTTTCGGTCAATTATACCAGAGACGAGCAGGATCTGTTGAATCCGGAGGGCATCAACCTGATCCGCACGATTCCGGGAGAGGGCATCCGCGTGTGGGGCGCGCGTACTGCTTCGAGCAATACGTCCTTCCGTTATGTCAACGTGCGCCGTCTGTTCATCTATGTGATGGAGAGCATCAAGGCCAGCACCAACTGGGTAGTATTTGAGCCGAACGACAATACGCTGTGGCAGAGGGTGTCCCTGACCATTTCCGCCTTTTTGGAGGGCATGTGGAGAACCGGCATGCTTTCGGGCGCATCCCCCAGTGAGGCGTTCTTCGTGGAGATCGGTCCCGGCGTGACCATGACCATGGACGATATCCGAGCTGGTCGGTTGATCTGCAATATCGGTATCGCGCCGAGCCGTCCGGCTGAGTTTGTCATCTTCCGGCTGACGCAGCACACATCGGATGGCGCCGGTGGTGAAGGCAGCAGCGCTGAGACGGAAGAGGTATAACCGCATATTTTCGTAGATTTTTTGAGGATGAGAAAGGAGCAAATAAATGGCAAATGCAGGGCCTTATGATAACGGAAGCGGTATGGCTTATCCGTTGACAAAGATGAATTTCAAGGTAAGCGTCAACCAGATTGATGGCGCCGCTGCCTTCAACCAGGTGACAGGTCTCGACGCGCAGGTGGATGTGATTGAGTTTCGCCAGGGCAATGCGGCTTCGCTGGCGCCGGTCAAACTGCCGGGACTGGTCAAGCATGGCAATGTGACGCTGCGTTTCGGCTATACGCTGGACAGCCAGTTCAAGACGTGGATTCAGGAGTGCGTATCGGAGCGCCGTGGTCAGATGCCCAGAAATGACGTGCAGATTGAGCTGGTGGACATCAACGGCGGCGCGCCGCAGACGGTGTCTACCGTGGTCACAGGAACCAGAGTCTGGCTGCTGACCAACGCTTGGGTCACGCACTACACCGGGCCGGAGTTGGATGCCTCCAACTCGGATGTGGCGATCGAGTCGGTGGAGTTGGCCTTTGAGGAAATGGTCATACCGAATTAAAGGAATATTGGTTCCTCGCCTCCCGTTGGGGGGCGAGAAACCCACATTCCTATTGGGGGCGGGAAGCCCAAAAGAGTCCGGAAAGACGACGTGCATAGAGGAGGAGACAGATGCAGACGGAATTTGAGTTTACATTGCCAAAGGGGTATATCGACATCGATGGGATTGTGCACAGACAGGGGAAGATGCGCCTCGCGACGGCTGGCGACGAGATGCGGGCGCAGCGGGATCCGAGAGTGCTGTCGAACCCCACCTACCTCACAATCGTTTTGTTGTCGGAGGTGATCACCGAGATCGAAGGGGTGAATATTATCGCTCCGGCTACGATCGAAAAGCTGTTCACCGCTGACTTGGCTTTTTTGCAGGATATGTATCAGAGGATCAACGATATTGAGCCTCCGATGATGCATGTGGTCTGTCCGGATTGTGGCAAGGAGCACGATGTGCCTATAAATTTTACAAGAGAGGGATAACGCTCTATCCACAGGATGAGCTGTTTCGGGAGATGGCGTTTATTTCTTATTATTTCCACTGGCCGCAGGCGGAGGTTCTTTCGCTCGATCACCAGACCAGACGGCGCTGGTGCCGGGAAATATCCACCATCAACCAAAACCTGAATCCCTCGGACACCGGAAGAGAGAAAAGTATTTTAGAAATGAAGCCTTCGAGTATCCGAATGTTTTAGGAAACACGAATTAGGTACGCGCTATGGAAGATTCTATTTATAAAAATGTCATACCCGGTTTTCGGTTCATGCTGATCGTGAATGGCTACGACGAGATTCCGCTGAAATCCATTCGTCCGTTTTCAAGAGAACTGGAATATGACTATATTCAAGAGGGCGGCATCAACGACTATGTGCATATTCTTAGAAAGCCTGCGTCGAAGCCCTTCACGATTCAAGTGGAGCGCTACGCGATCCCGAAGACCGAGGATCCGATTTCGGAGGGTACCGTCTATCAAGTGCCGATGCAGCTCGTGGTGGGGGAAAACCACGGAAGGAAGTTTGAACGCAAACGAACCTATATCCTCATGTGGCCGCGTATTTTGAATAAAGAAATCGGGGCTCTGGACGCAGAGCGGAGCGGGCTTTTGACGGAGACTGTGACGATTGCTTATTCCCACCTGGTGCTCATCCATGCGGATACGGAGGACAAGGGCTATCGGTTCGAAAAGGGAAAGATTGCGCCGGCCTATGGCTTGGGCGCCTATCTCGACGTACCAGCCAACAAGGAAAGCCGGGATGATTTTGAAAAGAAGGCCGAGGACGAAGAACCTTGGGGCTGGGACAGCGAGGGAGGCTGGCGCGGCGAGGGCAAGCGAAAAGCCGCCACCAACCGAACGGAAGCCCGCAAGGGCGTCATGAAGCGGAACGCCAAGACCTTCGAGTTTGGACAGGGGGATGCAGGCGACGACAAAAATGATTTTTCGGCAAGAGCCAAAACCTTCCGTTTTGGCAGCGGTGATCTTGCGGAGAAACGTCCATTTTCCGAAGCAGCGGAGAGGAATCTTTGGAGGTGGGGTGACGAAGAGAATCGCTTTGAAGGAAGCGGGAGGCGGAATGCCAGAATCAATCAGGACGAAGAACGCTTAGCGTCCAGAAAGGAGGCGGCGCTGAAAAGAGCCTGGAAATACGACAAGGATTCCAGTCCCCAAAATGGCGGCGGAAATACGAACGCCCGACATCTTCCGGACGAAGACGATGCGGCCACGATGAAAGAAACTGCCGAAGCCCTTGCATGGAAATATGATGAAAAGGACAAGAACAACCGGGTAGGACAAGGCGCGCGTCATGCGAAGCAAATCGAAGAAGAAGCCCGTCGGGAAACTATGGAAGAGGAGGCCGGCAAAAACAGATGGGATTATGATACAAATCCTTTCAATCCGGAAGGCAAAGGAAAGCAAAACGCAAGACATATTTCTGATCAACCAAATGGTTCGGGTATGATTGCCAAGGCGAAGACCTTTACTTTTGGAGAAGGCGCTACGGAAAATGCAAAAGAAGCCTTTGCCGCCAGGGCAAAAGAATACACCTTCGGGGCAGGAAAAGAAGGTTCTGCCAAAGAGACAATGACCGCAAAAGCCCAAAAATATGAATTTGGCACCAAGGTGCCGAAGGAGAGGGCTGCGATGATCGCGAAGGCGAAAACCTTCGTTTATGGAAAAGGAGCCACGGAAGACGCAAAGGCAATCTTTACAGCAAAGGCAAGAACCTTCAAATACGGCAACGGCAAGAGCAATGGCGATAAAAAGGAATTTGAGAGTAAAGCCAGAAAGGGCATCGGCAAAGACGAAAAGAACGACAGGGCGAAAAAAATCGACAATAAGAGCAAAAAACAGTTTGAATCCAAGGCAAAGCTATATAAATACGGATCGGGCGGCGACAAAAAGGATCAGCCGACCTTTGAAAGCAGGGCAAGACTGTGGCCAAAGCAGTCTAGCGCAAGAACTGTCGAGGATTTCTTAAAGAGTTAGGGATAGGCTATGCTTTCCATAAAGGCACCGCTTGAAACGGTATTAAAACCCGATTTTCTGCATACAAACGAGAGCTTCTGCGAACGGATCGCCGGCAATTACCGGCAGATGGGACAATTCGTGAGCCGGGAGGATCTGATCCATGTGATCACCCAGCCGCCCGAGGTATTTTTGCTTGGAGGCGATTCGCCCCAGGTCATAGGCCAGAGCAATATACGAAACACCCAGATCCAAAAGGTGGAGGTGTTGAACCAGCTCATCAACCGGATCCTGATCGCAGCGGATGGCCATCTGACCTATCAGGATGAGGTGTACATTACGAACGCATTGCACAAGTTCGGCGTGCGCAACCACCAGACCTTTATGCGCCAAGTGTATGCGCTGACGCAGGATACCAAAAACACGAACCGCCTTTTGGCGTCGTATCAGACGAATATGAACCGCCTGTCGAAGCTGGTGAATCAATTTGCCATAGAGCATCACGGTGAACAAAAAACCGAGATCGCGAAAGTAGAAAACGAGATTTTGCACCTGCATGAAGAGGTCAACCGCCGCTGGCAGGCCGGGGATCTCTATCAGATGCAGCAGAGCTTTCGGCAGTCTTCGGAAGGGAGGACGACCATTTCCCGGGAGACCTTTCAGATGGCAGAGCAGATACGCCTGTCGCAGCAGCTTCGGCTGCAGGAGCTGCGCGAGGAGGCACGGGGCGAATTTGTTCCTTTGATCTACCACCATGAAAACCTCTTTGAGAGCGTACAGGAAGAAGACCTGCCCGTGTCCAAGGAGCGTATGGAGCAAAAAATCGTCTCGGCGGTGCTGTTGTCCCTGGTGGACAACCTCTACCAAAGCGTCTACGAGCAGGTGGATCATGCATTAGAAAACTGGTATCACACCGAGTACACCTTTTTTGAAGCGGGCAAAAACGTCTTTTCCAGAATGGAGGAAAATACCAGCCTCAGACAGCTATTCTATGAGCAGAGCGCGCTGTCGCTGATGCGGCAGAATGCGAACCGCACGGAGCTTGCCATGATAGAAGAACTCATGCAGCTCACAGAAGAAAACACGTATTCTTTGCAGGAAACAAACGAGGGAGATCTTTTTTCTTCGGCAGAGATTTCCTACCTGTCCCAAACGGAGGAGACAACAGAGACGACCGAAAATCTTCTCGAAAAGAATACCTACGAACAGCAGGTTTATCAGCAGAACATACAGAATGAGAGAAGACAAAAAGAGTATCTTTCCAATCTGCAAAAGATCGTGGAAGGCTTTCGGGAGCCGACCGGAGAGGATGCGAGGGAGCGGACAAAACGGGAGACGCTTTTTGCTTTGGAGCATCCCGAAGCGTTTCAAAGGCAGTACGCCAAGGAGGTCAAAGAAGAGAGGGAGCGGCGCGATGCGGCTATGGAAGAGACCTTGCAGACCATGTCGGAGCCGCAGAGACAGTTGGCCACGCTAATGCGGGAATTCATCGCTTCACCAGTGCCCTACCTCGAGGGCCATATGGTAAGGGAAGAGGATCTGTTGCTTTTGCATTATGATTCTCTCTCCGAACAGGAAAAAACCTTTGTTTTGGAAAACGAAAGTGAAAGCCGAAGGGACTATGAGACCGTCCTGCGCCAAGTGCAGGAGCGTACAGGGATCCGGGACGGGGAAGTCGGCGCACAGGAAACCGTCGCATCCAAAGAAGAGCCCGTTCCGCAGCAAAAGGAAGAGACCCTTGTTTTCCGGCAGGAAGATAGGATCCGAGAGGAAATAGCGGGACAGGAAGAAACAGAGACCCAGACCCTTGTGGAGCGGCAAAGACGCTACAACCGTATTCTGCGGGAGGTGGTATCGCGGCTTTCCGAAGGCGCGATACAGCAAGAGACTGTGGAAGACCATCCCGAAGCGCCAGTGAAGGAGACCTTGCTTCTTTCCCACCGACAAGAAGTAGAGCAGAGGCTATCGGAAAGCGAAAGGGAGCTTGTGCGAACGAGCGACGTGCGCCGGGTGATCGAAGAAATCCGCCAGGAGCCAGCGGTGCGCCGCGTCGAAAGCGAGACCAAGGCGCCGGAAAGCCTACATCTGGTGCATCATAGCGCGCAAAATACGGTAGATGAGGAAACCATCGAAGAACTGAAGGAGACGCTGCGGCGGCAGGAGAAGACGACTTCGCTTTCCACCGAAGCGAGGGAGCGGATCGAAAACATCGAAAGGCGCATCGTCCGTGAGGAGAACCGAAAGGTCATCACCACCCAAAGCGAGGAGGAAATTGCTCAGATGGTGGGAAGGAGCTTGCGGGGGCAGATCGACGAGATCACCGGCAAGGTTTATGGGCGTATCGAACGACAGCTCAATAGCGAGCGCCGGCGCAGGGGATTATAAGGAAACGCTTCCGCCGGATACGGTGAAAGGGAGAGCGAAATGGATGTATTAGCGGATTCCGGAAAAAGCATAGGACAGGGACTCATCCCGGACGTTTCCGTCAATGGCATTGCCCAGACGGCGAAAACCATCGCCAATATTGGGTCTATCATGGGAACCGTGTCCGGCACGCTGCCCAAGGCCATGCTTTTTGTGCCGAAGCTGACCTCGAACACCGATCTTGATCCCACGGCCGCTATCAGCGGACTGGCGGGAAAGGCGGCGGCCAAGCTCGGCGGCTCCATCGGCGCGGACATCAAAGGCTTGGCAAACCAGGATGTGGTCGCCCTGCGGACGCTGGTTGCCCAGAAAAAGAAAAGCGCGAAAGCATCGAAGTTCAACAAAGTTGTATCTGCGGCCGGACAGATTTTGGGCGATCCCAATGCGGCGGCCAAGGTAGAAGTGAAAGCGACCTATGCTGCTTTGAAGGCGGGGCTTGCGGCGCAGAATTTTGTGTCCATGGAAATGCAATACAATCCCAGCACCATCCGCATGTACTCCACGGGCGGGCGGCTGATCA
>JAFUXY010000444.1 GCA_017477005.1 Lachnospiraceae bacterium
GATGGCTCGGTGACAACGCCTTTTATTGTATATGAAAATGCAGAGGGCGATATTGCGGGATATTCAACAGGGGAAGTCGATCTTCTGGAAAAAATAGATGAAAAACTCGGAATATTCCCTGTGAAAAACACCTACAAAATACTCTTCGATGGCAACGGCGCAAAAAGCGGGTCAATGGAAGATATGGTGTGTACGAGAAAGGTTTTGTATACATTGAACGCCAATGCCTTTCAACGCACCGGATATCAGTTTTCTGCCTGGAATACCAAGTCCGATGGTTCCGGCACGTCGTACAAGGACAAAGCCAAGGTTTTAGATATAGTAGGCTCTGATACAAGTGAAAACGAGATCCGACTCTACGCTATTTGGAAGGCAAATGAATACACCATTTCTTTCCTGGGAAATGGCGCGACGAGCGGCAGCATGAGCGCACAGAAAGGCTGCAAGTATGATCAATCCATTGCTTTGAAAGCAAACGCCTTCAAGCGAAAAGGCTATGCGTTCACCGGATGGAATACCAAATCGAATGGCAAAGGGACAACGTATAAAAACAAGGCTACGGTAAAGAATCTGTCGGCCAAGGCGGGTGCACAAGTTTCGCTTTATGCACAGTGGCAGAAACAGAAATATACGATTACCTACAAGCTCAGCAATGGGAAAAACAACAAAGGAAATCCGGCGTATTATGAGATTACTTCAGCCACGATTACTTTGAAAAATCCGAGCCGAAAGGGGTATGCTTTCAAGGGGTGGTACACGGATTCCAAGTTCAAAAAGAAGGCGACTGGGATAAAAAAAGGAAGCACGGGAAACAAGACATTTTACGCAAAGTGGGCGGCCAACACGTATTATGTGGTCTTTCATGGAAACGGCTCCAACAGCGGAAAAATGAGCAAAAAATATACTTGCAAATACGATGCGACCCTGACCCTTCCCAAAAACGTATTCAAAAAGACCGGATACAGTTTTCAAGGTTGGAATACGAAGAAAAACGGGAAGGGGACTGCCTGCAAGAATAAGGCCAAAGTGAAAAATTTGTCGGCAAAGTCGGGAAGTACGGTGACTCTTTACGCTCAGTGGAAGGCGATTTCCTACAAAATATCTTTCAAGGCAAATGGCGGGACAGGAACTATGTCCGACCTGTCTTGCACGTATGGGAAGACGTACAAAATTCCTGCCTGTACCTTTGTGAAAAACAAGTATTCGTTCACAAAATGGAATACCAAGGCGAATGGAAAAGGAACAAGCTATGCCAAAGGAGCTTCCATCAAGAATCTGACAACAAAGAACGGCCAGACGATTACGCTGTATGCCAGGTGGGAATTACATTTTGATAAGATTTCTCTGGGGGCGAAAAGTCGATCAAAAAATGAAATCAAGAAATTCATAGCTTCGCATCCGGTGTCTACCAATGATACCTATAGCAAAAATCCATCGGTCTCGGGAACGATTGCGGCCGGGAAGTTGTCTTCGAATACGTTGAAAAGCGCGCTGAATGCGGTGAATGTATACCGCTATATTGCCGGATTGAATGCCGATATTACCTTGGATGAAAACTATAGTGATTATGCTTCGAAGGCTACGCTGGTGAATTATCTAAATGACGATATGTCGCATACGCCGTTGAGACCGGGAGTTCTTTCTTCATCGGCCTATGATTCTTTGTATGAAGATGCGTACTATGGAGCCTCGCATTCCAATCTGGCGTGGGCGAGCTGGAATATGCCCTTGAAGAATGCGGTGGATTTGTGGATGGATGATACAGACGCATACAATATAGACCGTGTCGGACACAGACGGTGGCTTCTGTTTTCGAGGCTTGCAAAAATTGGATTTGGGAAGACCGGAGGCCATACGGCGGTATTTGTGATTGGAGAGAGCAGGTCTTCTTCTCCGGCAAGCTGGACCTGGCCTGCAAGAAATACACCGGTCGGTTATTTTGACGATGAAACTGCCTGGAGCCTGACTATGGGGGAATATGTGGATTCGAGCAAGGTTCAAGTGGCAGTGAAGAGGGATTCGGACGGCAAGACATGGAAGTTTTCATCGAAGTCTTCGAATGGGTATTTTGGCGTAGACAATGGCGGATATGGAGATGTTGGATGTATTGTTTTCCAGCCGACCAGTATCAGCTGCAGCGCTGGACAGACGTATACGGTCACAGTTCATTTCTATGACAGTATGGAAGTGCTGGAGTACAAGGTGAATTTCTATTGAGGTAGGCAAATGGATTTTCAATATGTGAAGTTTGAGATATTCATACCGGAGAGCCACCTGCGAGCTTTGCAAAAGGCTCTTTGTGACGTGGATGCCGGGCATATCGGAAATTATGATTGCGCATTGTCGTATAGTCGCGTCACGAGTACCTGGAGGCCGCTTGAAGGCGCGCATCCGTATAAGGGAGAGAGCGGCAAGGTCTCGGAAGAAGAGGAATTGAAGGTGGAAGTGACGGTGGATAGAGACAGGGTGGGTCATACGATCGAAGCGATCCGGAAAGTCCATCCGTACGAAGAGCCTGTAATAAATATAATACCAATGCTGCTGGATTATCCTTTGAAGGGAAATGCCTAAAGGAGAGGAAGATTATGTTCAACAACAAAAAGCAACTCATTGTTCAAGAGCTGGAGGCGCAAATTGCTGATTTGAAGAAGGAGGTGGAAAAGAACAGGCAGGAGGCGGATCGAAATTACCGCATGCTGCGATCCATCAACAACTCTTCGCATCTATGTATGTGGATGTCCTATTTTGATGAAGCGGGGAACCCTACCGGGATTCGCTTTACCAATGAATTGAGACGGGTGTTTGGCTATTCGGAAAATGAACTGGAAGATTCCACAGACTCTTTCACTATACTAATTCATCCGGACGATCTGGACATGGTGTTGACAACGTATCAGAACGCTATCACAAACAAGAATGCGAAATACGACGTGGATTATCGGCTGCGTACCAAGCAGGGAGAGTACCGAATGTGCCATGCTGCGGGAGAGTGTGTCCGAAGGGCAAATGGGACGCCGGAATTCTTTATCGGCACGTTTACCGATATTCAGGATCATTTGGCGACGAAGGCTGCCTTAGAGATCAGTCAAAGAAGGCAAAACGCCATCGATTTGTTGATGCTCGAGGGAACATGGAGCATGGATCTTGAGAAATACTCAATCGATGATGCCTCATCGCCTATGGATTTTTCCAGTCAGTTCAAGCAGATGCTCGGATACAAGGAAAAGGATTCTGATTTTCCGGATATACAGGAGGCTTTTGTTTCAAGGATTCATCCGGAGGATGCGTCCGAGGTAATGGATACGCTTTCCGAATATGTATCGCGTCCCCAAAAGGAGGCTGTTTTTGACAAGGAATACAGAATGCGGCACAAAAATGGAAGCTA
>JAFUXY010000445.1 GCA_017477005.1 Lachnospiraceae bacterium
AAAGAACTGAAAAAACTCGGAGCCAAAGTCAGCTATTACGACCCTTGGGTGAAAAGTTTCAAGAATATGTACGGGGAAAGCGGAGAAAGCCTGCCGGAACTCACGGCGGAAGTCGTTTCGTCTCAGGATTTGGTGCTTATAACGGCGGCCCATAAGAATGTGGATTATGACATGGTGCAAAGAAATGCCAAAGCGATTCTTGATACGAAAAATGTGATGAAAACCGTCAAGGAAAAAGAAAACGTGGAGGTTCTTTGATGAAAGTTGTAACCGTGGTGGGGGCGAGGCCACAGTTTATCAAGGCGGCGGTTGTTTCCCACGTGCTGAGGAAAAATCACACCGAAATCCTTGTACACACCGGGCAGCATTTTGACCGCAATATGTCGGAACTTTTCTTCGAGGAAATGGATATTCCAAAGCCGGATTACAATCTCGGAATTTCCGGCGGCACCCATGCCCAAATGACGGGGCGCATGATGATTGCCATTGAGGAAGTTTTGCAAAGTGAGAGTCCTGATTGGCTTCTCGTGTACGGCGATACGAATTCCACCCTCGCGGCGGCGCTTGCGGCGGCGAAGCTTCACATTCCCGTCTGTCATGTGGAGGCGGGGGCAAGGCTTCATTCGCTCAATAATCCCGAGGAAATCAACCGGATTTGTACGGACCGTATCGGTACTTTGCTTTTGACATCGACAGAGAATGGGCTGAACGAACTCAAGAAAGAAAATTTGGGCGATAGGAGCGTATTCGTGGGGGATCCCATGTATGACGCTTTTCGGATTTACAGCGAAAAACGAAATATCCGGGATGTTCGATTGGAATCCTTGGCAGGCGGGGAAATTCCCGTTCCCGATAAATTTTACTACCTGACTTGCCATCGGGAGGAAAACACAAAAGACGATATTACGCTTTTGGAAATCCTGATGGCTATGGAAAGTCTAGACGCACCGGCTATATACCCGGTACATCCGAGGAACAGAGAAAGGGCGCTAAAGCTGGCGGTGGAAAACCGCATATCAAAGGTGGTTCTCACGGAGCCGGTAGGATATCTTGAAAGCACTTGCCTCGTCTGTAACGCCGAAAAAATCGTGACGGATTCGGGGGGGCTACAGCGGGAGGCGTTCTTCGCCGGAAAGAAATGCGTGACAGTGTTTCCTTTGGCTGTTTGGCCGGAAACGATGGTGGGGCACAGGAACGATTTGGCGAAGCCGGAAGCGAAGGACATTATAGTGAAGCTTTCACTGAAGCAGGAAATAGACGGGGGATATCATCCCTTTGGCGACGGCCACGCGGCGGAGAGAATTGTGGCGGCGATGATGAAGGGAGCATGAGAGGGATTTTAGGTTATGAAATTTACTTATGACGCTTATCGTAATCTTCTCTCGTTGCTAGATTTTAACGGTTACAAATTCGCAGACTATCATGATTGGAAGGAAGTTTCTCGTTGCGTGATTCTTCGCCATGATATTGACAATGATATTTCACAAGCCTTGGAATTTGCGAGGCTTGAAGCGGATTTTGGTGTGAATAGCACGTACTTTGTACTCATTCGGACTGATATGTATAACGCGTTTTCCAAAAGCAACATGGATATGCTAAAAGAAATGATTCGTTGCGGTCACTCCGTAGGATTGCATTTTGACGAAATGAATTACCCTGACGCGATTGGCAACCCGGAAAAAGTTCAAAACCATATTTTGGAAGAAGCGGGATTGCTCGAAAAGGCAATCGGGCACACTGTAACATGTGTATCTATGCATAGGCCAAGCCAATCAGTTCTGAATGCCGATCTTGCGGTTCCGGGCATGGTCAACAGTTATGGGAAGACTTTTTTCCGTGCGTTCAAGTATCTGTCAGATTCTCGTCGCCATTGGAGGGAACCCGTTGAGGAAATAGTGGAAAGCGGTAAATATGATCGTCTACATATCTTGACCCACGCTTTTTGGTATCGTGAGAAAGAGCAAGATATGCACTCTGTTTTGGAGAAATTTATGAACCGTGCCAACGATGAGAGATATCAGATACTTCGGGACAATATCACAAATTTGGATGAGGTTATCTCGGAAGAGGATGTCAAGGGATATTCATAAAGATTATTGACAACGTAAAAGTAAGAAAAAAGTGATAAAGGACTCTACAGATTCAAAATTAATGGGGATGCATATTTATGAGAAATAAGAGACTTGTTCTAATTGGCAATAATAAAGGGATGGAAACATTGTGTAATTTCTTTTGTGTTCGTCCTGAAATTAAAGTAGTGGGTCTGGTACATTCAAGCAAAACTGGCAGTGAGTTGACTGCTCAGAAATATGCAGATAAATACGAAATCAGTCGAATTTTTCATCCAAGAAGAAAAGATCAAGACCAATACCTCCACTTTTTATCGAAAATACGCAATCTTCATCCTGATTTAGCAATATGCTATAGTTACGATAGAATATTCGATGAGGATTTTTTGTCTATTTTTAATGGTGAAGTGTATAACCTCCACGGTGCTATGTTACCTAAATACCGTGGACAAAATGTTTTGAATTGGGTTCTAATAAATGGTGAAGAGAGTACAGGAATGACGCTTCATAAAGTGAATTTAGGGATTGATAGTGGGCCGATTGTATATCAAAAGGAGATAAAAATAAATTTCGAAGACACTGCGGTTACGCTAAAGAATAAAATGGACAGCAAAGTGCTGGAAATATTGGAGAGCTTTCTTCCCGATATTGTCAGCAATGCAATCAAGACTAAAGATCAAGACGAGACATTATCAACATATTTTCATAAGAGATATCCTTCGGATGGTAAGATTGATTGGAACAAGCCGGCATTAGATATATATAATCTTATTCGCGCTTTAGTCACTCCGTGGCCTGGTGCCTACTATATCAAGGATAATAAAAAATATGTGATAAATAGCTTTATGAAACTAGAAGATGTTGAAAAAATGCAGAAAGAAATGAATTATTTGCAATCATAAGGATGATTCGTGAATAATATTTTACTGCATTATGAAGACGTACGCTGTCCATAGGGAGGATTAAGTTGAAAATAATAGGGATTCACCAAATCAATTACTTTCCATGGCTTGGATATTTCAACAAGATGGCAAAAAGCGACTTGTTTGTATATTTGGATGAGGTACAGCTGACGGATCGGGGAGTTACCGCAAGGACACATGCGTTGACATCAGCGGGCAAGGAATCCTTTTTGACAGTTGGGATAAATCAGAAAGGACATAGGAATAAGAAGTTCTCGGAGATTGAGATAAACTGCGAGTCGGATTGGCAAATTCGCCAGAGAAATTTTCTTTCCGGAAATTATGGCAAGCATCCCTTTTTCCAAGAGGTTATGTCTATTATTCAGCCAATCTTTGAAGGCAGATTTGAATTTTTGAGGGAAGTCAATCTTTTAAGCATAAATATCATAAGAAATATTTTAGGTATTACAACGCCTACCGTTATGCAAAGTTCGCTAGATTACCCCGGAGATGCAAGGAAGGATGAACTGATGCTCGCTTTGACAAAAGCGGCCGACGGGGATATTTACCTATCAGGTAACGGCGCCAGGAAATATATGGAAGTGGAAAAGTTTGAAAAAGATGGTGTTGGTGTGTTTTTTCAAAAGTTTTCGCCTTTCGTTTATCCTCAAAGGGGATTAGAGGAGTTCGTTCCAGGGCTTAGTACGCTTGATTTGTTGTTCAATCTAGGGCTTGAGGGTGCCAAACGCGCCTTTTGGGATAATATTCAAAGAGCAGAAGAATGTTTTGGAGGCAACGCATGAAATACGCACTTATCGGATGCGGGCGCATTTCCGTGAACCATATCGCAGCGGCGAAGGCAAACGGGCTTGAGATTGTCGCGATTTCGGACATTAAGCCAGAAAAGATGCAAGAGAAAAAAGAGCAATTCGATTTAGGAGATACGACAAAATCTTACGCAGATTATCGCGAAATGTTGGCAAAAGAAAAACCGGAGCTTGTGGCGATATGCACAGAATCCGGCGAGCACGCTAGGATTGCGTTGGACTGTATTGACGCGGGATGCAATTTGATCATCGAAAAGCCGATCGCTCTTTCCCTTGCCGACGCCGATAAGATCATAAAAAAAGCAAAAGAACGGGGCGTAAAAGTCTCGACAAGTCACCAGAACCGCTTCAATAGATCTATACAAAAAATCCGTGAAGCGGTGGAAGCGGGGCGCTTCGGCAGGATGCTCTACGGCACGGCTCACATCCGCTGGCGAAGGGACGAGAACTACTACAAGCAAGCCTCTTGGCGCGGCACTTGGGAAGAAGACGGCGGAGCTTTGATGAACCAGTGCATCCATAACATTGATCTTTTACGCTGGATGATGGGGAACGAGATAGTGAAAGTCGTCGGAATGACAGATCGCCTGAGTCATCCGTACATTGACTGCGAGGACATGGGCATAGCGCTGGTTAAGTTCAAAAACGGCGGCTACGGAATAATTGAAGGAACAACGGACATATACCCTAAAAACTTGGAAGAAACGCTATACCTTTTCGGCGACAGGGGGACTGTGAAAGCCGGAGGAACAAGCGTCAACAGGATAGAGGAATGGCAATTTGCCGACGGCCTCGACAACGGTGAAAAGGTCAAGGAAGAGTTTCACGAGAACCCGCCAAACGTCTACGGCTTCGGCCATACGCCACTTTACGCGGATATGATTGAAGCGATAGAGAACAATCGTGATCCTTATGTGACGGCCGAGGACGGAAGAAGGGCACTGGAACTGGTGCTGGCAATTTATAAGTCAGCAGCGGAAGGGAAATCTGTGGAAATCCCGCTGGGAAATGTCTCCACAATGGATTTTGCGGGAAGGTTCGGCGAGAGGCAAAAAAGTGCAATGAGACCGTGAGAGGAATGCAGACGATGAAAGAGATTGTACGGTGTAAACGTTGTGTTATGGATAATGGTTCTGATGATACGATTAGCTTTGATGCAAATGGTTACTGTAACTATTGTACAGAAGCATTGTCAAAATTTGGGAAAGTATATTTCCCGAACGAGGAAGGGAATAGACGTTTAGGCACTATGCTTGCAGAATTAAAAGAACATGGAAAAGAGAAAAAATATGACTGCATCATGGGTCTGTCCGGCGGGCTGGATTCGTCCTATTTGGCGTATTTGGGATATAAATGGGGTTTGCGAATTTTAGCGGTTCATATTGATGATGGATATGATACTGAGATATCAAAATCAAACCTCGAAAATCTGATACAAGCTACACATTTTGATTACAAGGTAATAACCCCAGATGCCGAGCAATTTAATGCATTGACACTAGCCTATATGAAAGCAGGTGTGCCTAATTTGGCCATTCCACAGGATAATGTGCTGTTCGCTTTTCTTTATAAAAATATGAAGAAATATTCTTTGAAGTATTTTCTATCCGGGGGAAATTTTGCACTTGAGTGCATTTTGCAACATGGAAACACTTACAAAGCAACTGACGTAATTAATATTAAGTCTATCCACAAAAAATATGGAACAAAACCAATCGACAAATTGGAATTTCTGTCCACGCTTGAACGTAAAAAAGATGAATATATTCTTGGGATAAAGACACTTCGTCCCTTAAACTATATTGACTACAATCGTGATAGAGCGTTCAGGGAGCTCAAAAGATTTTGTGATTTTGCGTACTATGGCCGCAAGCACTTGGAGAATATCCTGACTGCATTTGTCCAATGTTATTGGTTTCCTAAAAAATTTGGTGTGGATAAACGGACATCCCATTTGTCAAGCATGATTGTCAGTGGGCAGATGACAAGGGCGCAAGCGATGCGGGAACTTGACGAGCCTTTGTATGATGAGATGCTGATGAGTAAATATATACGGCTTATCAAGATCAATTTGCATATCTCTGATCAACAATTTGACGAAATTATGTCATCGCCGACACATCAGCATACAGACTATCAGACAGAGGATGAGAAATATTTTGGCTTTTCAGCGATGAAAAAGATATATAAGATTTTGAAATAAGGTTGATCGGCGTTGGAGGTAAGAGTTTGACTCAATATTTTATTCATCCGAGCAGCTTCATCGATGAAAACGTGAAGATTGGTGAAGGGACGAGGATATGGCATTTTTGCCATATCCAATCTGGGGCGAAAATCGGGAAGCATTGCTCTTTCGGACAGAATGTCAATGTAAGCAACAACGTCATCGTAGGCGATGGCGTGAAAGTACAGAACAATGTTTCCCTGTATGAAGGCGTAATCCTTGAAGATTACGTGTTCTGCGGCCCGTCCTGCGTATTTACAAATGACCTGACACCTAGGGCAAGATTCCCAAAAGGCGCGGCGGGGTACAAAAAAACAGTCGTGAAGCATGGTGCAACGATTGGAGCAAATGCGACGATTGTTTGCGGGCATACGATTGGCGAGTACGCAACAATCGCGGCGGGAGCCGTGGTGACGAAAGACATACCGCCCCATGCGTTGATGGCGGGCATCCCGGCGAGACAGGCTGGCTGGGTGTGCGAGTGCGGTCAGGTGCTGAATGGCGAAATGAAGTGCGTTGATTGTGGAAAAGAATATTGCGTGGTCGATGGTGATTTTCACGAAAGGGAAATTAAGTGACAAGGGTAGTACATCTGACAAGTGCCCATCAACGATATGATCA
>JAFUXY010000446.1 GCA_017477005.1 Lachnospiraceae bacterium
GCAGGTCAATCGATTGAAACACAAACTGCGGGACGAGGGAATCCCTCATTATATGACGATGGAGCCGACGGATTCCCCGATCGGCGGCGTGATTCGGCAAATCATGACAGGCCGCGTGAAAGCAGACAACCGCGTGATCGCGCTGCTCTTTGCGGCAGATCGCCTCGACCATCTTTTGAATGATGTGAACGGTATCGCCGAAAAGGTGGAAAACGGCACAACGGTGGTTTCGGACCGGTATTACCTTTCTTCCTACGCCTACCACGGCGTCGACCTGCCGATGGAATGGGTCGTAGAGGCCAACGCCCCGAGCGCGCAGACGTTGAAGCCCACTATCCATATTTTTATTGATACCTCTATCGAAACGGTAATGGATCGGATCCGCCGCCGCGGCACGCAGCGGGAATTGTTCGAAAAGGAAGCCCGGCTCGCGGCGGTACGGGAAAAATATTTTGAGGCTATTGAATTATTAAAAGGCAAGGAAAATATTATCATTATCGATGGAAACCGTTCGCCGGAGGAGATTTTCGACGAGGTGTGGGAGACGGTGCGGCCGTTGTGGGGCAATGGTTGACGGGTTTTTAAGCGGTTTTTGCTATAGGATGCAAGCTTTGACAGGGATGGATTATGTCTGAATCGGAATTCGACCGCCAAAGGCGGAATATGAAAATTGGATTGACGCTTTCGATTATCTTCACGGTGCTTTTGACTGCTTTTTCCGGCGTTTTGATCTATTTTGAAAAGACTGGAAAACCTCTGTTTGCGGGTTCCGACTCCACAAATGATTCCCTTTTTGCAGATGCACAGTCCACCGAGCTCGTCGATGAAGCGGCGGCCGAGGCGGAAAAGAAGCGGAAGCGAAAGGCTGCGAAAAAAGCCGCCAAAAACTATCGGGATCCGGTGGATATGGAAAAGCAGTATCCGATCATTGAGGCCGATGGGCCGATTGATTTTTATCCCAAGAGCTTCATGACGGTTATCGGCACTTGGGGGTTTGGCTCTTATTCTTATATTGAAGAGGACGCGGTCAATTATATGAGCGCAATGAACGATCTGGCCGAGCGGATGAAGGGCAAGGCGACCGTCTACAATATGCCGATTCCGCTGAGCAGCAGCATCAAAATCCCCGACGCGCACTGGCAGGCTTTGAGTTCGACACAGCAGGGCGTGGCGATCGGAAAAATCCTCGATCTCGGCAGCGACCAGGTTCGGCAGGTGCAGGTGTACAACACGCTGATGCAGCATCGCCTGGAGCCGGTGTATTTCCATACCGACCACCATTGGACCGCGAGGGGCGCATATTATGCCTATGCGCATTTCTGCAAGCGAGCCGGGATGAAACCGAACAAGCTGAAATCCTACCGAAAAGAGACCACCGAAGGGTATCTCGGGTATTACGCTGCCATGACAAAGGACCCGGACCTCGTGAACAACCCCGACAAGGTAACGGTGTATTATCCCCATGCGCACGCCACGATCACAACAACAAAGAAAACAACGGATGGCGGTACGACCTGGCAGGATGATCTGGTCGTCGAACCACGGCCGGACTATGCGGCAGCCTTCATCCACGGCGACAATGCCTTTTCCGATATCGAAAATACGGAGATGAAAAACGGGAAAAATTGCGTAATCGTCAAGGATTCGTTCGGAAATGCATTCGCGCCGTTTCTGGTGGATCATTACAAGCATGTCTACGTGGCAGATTTCCGTTATTGTGAAATGACGATTCCTCAGATCGTGGAGCAGTACGATGTGCAGGATATTATTTTTGCGATCAATATTACGAATCTGCGCACGGGGAGCGTGATCGGGCAGTTGGTGCAGATGATGCGGTAGTAGAAACGCTCTGCCATTCCGTCAATGAGTTGTGCCGCTTAAAGCGGCACATTCTTTTCCAAATCCGTATACTACTATCCTCTATTCGTTCTTCATCCCGCCACGGGTGTCACCCCGATCGTATTTGCGATCTCCGCTATCCTCTCCGTCGCAATTTTTGTGTACTTCTCGATCTTGCTTAGCGGCTCATTCCCTTTCAGCATCTCCGCTACCATCTCTTCTTTCCCTGCCTTTCTGCCTTTCGCTTCCGCCTCATCCAGTTCAGGCTTCATCAATTCCATCCATGCCTCGCTCATTCTCTCTTCCTCCTTTAACTCAGCGTATGTCTCCTCGTTCACTGCCATGCTCACCTTGAGCACCGCTCCCGCCATCTCCTTTTCATCCTTTCTCGTCCGGCTATCGCTGTAAAGCACGAAGTTTCTCAACTCCTCTTTTTTGGCGTTCCTCTTCAACACTCGCAGCGCCAGGAACTCTTCCCCCTCCAACTCGCTCGCAACCACGACCTGCAAGGGGATGTCCACCAGCCCCGATACGTGGTATATCCCCAGAGCCCCACTCTTTACAGTATACCCCATCCTTTGCAGCTTCGCAAATAATTCTCTCGGCTTGGCCGCCCGCAGTATCGTAATCGCTATGTCCCTCAGCTGAATCGCATCTTCCGTTTTCCCCATCGATTTGTACTGCAGCGCGTAGCTGTAGACGTTGCAAAGCGTGTCGATATTCAGCAGCTCTGTTGGGTTCTTCAGCTCGATGATGTTGTGCTTTCGGAAGGAACGCAGGATCACGTTCCCGCTGTTCGAGTAATCCTCGTCGGTCCGTATCAGCACGTCGATTTCCCGTGGTTTCACGTTCAGTGGATGCCCCCTCTCCAACAAAGCGAACCTCTCCCTTGCATCCCCGAAGGAAAGCATCAGCCCGCAGTAATTCGCCGACTCCCAGTCCCTGGTTCTTTTTTCTTTCTCTGTCGCCATTCGACCTCCCTTCTGCGGGAGTGGCAATCATCGCTTCCCATCTCCCGCCCTATGAATAAAAAATTTGGAATAATAAAGCAGGAAATGTATTATCAAGATGATAATATGATTTGAGACATCCATAATCATAGAAAATGAAACTTTGTCGCTCGCTATAGCACATAAACCTGATTTGTGTACATGGTTTGTTGAGCAAACTATAGATTCATTTCCTATATTTGTCTTCAA
>JAFUXY010000047.1 GCA_017477005.1 Lachnospiraceae bacterium
ACAGCGCATCCATCGCCTTCGCCGTCGAAAAATCAATCACCACATCCGCCGGTACGTCGCAACTTTCAGGATTCGTAAACATCGGAAAGGTATGCGATCCATCGTCTGCCACATCAATCCCGGCCACAATCTCTATATCCGCATCCGCAGCAGCCAGTTCCGCAATCACCTTTCCCATGCGGCCCCCTGCTCCGTGTAAAATCGCTCTTGTCATACAGCGAATCCTCCTATCCTAAAGCGCACGAACCTGATTCGTGTGCATGGTTTATTGGACATATGTTGAAATTCGTTTCCTATAAAAGCCCGTATTTGTGCATCTCTTCCTTCAGCACCTTGGCATTCTCCTCAGTCATTTCATAGAGCGGTGGTCTCAGTACGCCCACTTCCATCCCCATCAGATTGAGCGCTTTCTTGACCGGGATCGGATTGACCTCACAGAATAGGGCATCCACGAGAGGAAGCGCCGCAAGCTGCATATCTCTGGCCTTCGCAACCTCACCATCCAAATACGCCTGACACATATCGTGCGTCTGCTGCGGGGCAATATTCGCCAACACTGAAATCACGCCGATCGCGCCCATTGCCATCAACGGCACCACAAGTCCGTCTTCTCCGGAATACATCTGCAGCTTTCCATCGGTCAGATACATCGACTTGGAAGCCTGCGCCAGACTGCCCGTCGCCTCTTTGAGACCTACGATGTTCTCTTTTTCCTTGAACAGCGTAGCGATCGTCTCCGGCTGCACATTCGTCCCGGTCCGGCTCGGTACATTGTATACGATGATCGGCAGCTTCGTCGCATCAGCAATCGTACTGTAATGCTTGATCAAGCCTCCCTGCGTGGCTTTGTTGTAATACGGTGTCACAATCAGCAGGGCATCGGCACCGTCTTCCTCTGCTTCGGTGGAAAGCTGTATCGCCGTATCCGTCGCATTGCTGCCTGTCCCGGCCACCACCGGAATCCTCCCCTTTGCGAAACGGACGGTCTCCGCAATGACCTTGCGGTGCTCTTCCATCGAAAGCGTGGCACTTTCTCCGGTGGTTCCGCAAATGATGATCGCATCCGTCTTGTTGTTGATATGGAATTCAACCAGTTCCTCGAGCTTGTCAAAATTGACCTCTCCGTTTTCTTTCATCGGAGTGACAATGGCTACACCTGATCCGCGAAAAATCTCCATACTTTCCTCCTTTTCAACCACATACTTCCTAAAAAATCCAATATTCCTACCTGTACAGTTGCCCTATGGGTCAGTCCCCTTCGGATAACTTCTCATTTCTCCTGCTGTATATTCAACACCACATCTGCGATTTCTAGAATCCCCGGGGTCGTCTGTCGTCCGGTCAAAATCACCGTCATATCCGAAGGCTTCTGCGAGAGCGCTCCCAAAAGCTCATCCTCGGGAACAATCCCCTCGTCTACCGCGCCCAGCACCTCGTCCAAAACCAGGACTTCGCATTCTCCGGTCGCCAACACCTTCCTGGCAAAGCTCAGTCCGTTGGCGATATTCTTTCTCTCTTCGCTCCTCTGTACCTCCGTCATTTCATCGAAGGATTCGGGCTGTCGTTCGAACCGGAAAAATTTGCACTCCGGCTCGAGCCGCTTGATATAGCCAGAGGACATCTGCCCTTTCAGAAATTGAATCACATACGCCGTCCCTCCCCGGCTGGCTGTTCGAACGGCATGCCCCAAAGCCGCCGCCGATTTCCCGGCTCCCCGGCCGTGGTAAACTACGATCGCTCCCTGACCCATCTTTTGCCTCCGCTTATTCCTCTTAATGGTGACCGTTCAGTCATCCCCATTCATTCGCAAAAACATAATATGAGAATTGTACCACAATCCCTATTTTCTGTCCACAATATCTTGAAGGATAATGACTGAAAAAACACGTATTTAGTAGGTGACAAATTTGCTTTTTTATAGTATAATGTAATCGTCTAAATAGGTACTTGATACCCCATGCAGAGAATCGTTGTCAAGCAGCTTTGGTATCGCTTGAAAGAAACGGAAAAGACGGAGGCTTTTCCGCTCTGCAGTCTACTCAAGGAAGAAAGGAGGGGTGTTCTATGTCAGCTATTATAAACAACCACGAAGTATACAATTATTATCTTTCTACCTATGCTCCCACCGCGGGAAACAGCCGGTATGATTCTCACAAGAAGAGCGAGCTGAAAAACGTCTACAGCCGTATTGTCAATTCGTCGAAGGATGCTCCTTTGTACAAGATTCCTTCCGGCTCTGAAGTGACGAAGTTTGCGATTGATCTGAAGGAAAACGCGAGACAGACCCAAAATCTGGTTTCCTCTCTTCAATCGGACGGCGACGACATCGAAAATGTTTTCCATCGAAAGATCGCCACTTCTTCAAACGAGGAAGCCGTAGCAGTAGAATACATGGCCGCATCGGATACGTCCGGTACGACAGGGTTTTCTTTGGGAGTGAAGGACTTGGCGCGGCCGCAGATCAATCGCGGCAATTTTTTGCCCGCCAACGGCCATTCTTTGAAAGAAGGAGCGCATGTTTTTGACCTCGACACGACGCAGAATTCCTACGAATTCCAGTTCAATGTCGGTGCCCATGATACAAATCGGGACATCCAGCAGCGAATTTCCCGTCTGATCAATACGTCCAATCTCGGCTTGTCGGCCCGGGTTTTGGATCGCGGAGATGGACAATCGGCTCTCGAGATCAGTTCCAAACACACCGGTTTGGCACAGGGCGAGGATTATCTGTTTGATATCCACACGGACAACGCCCCCGACGAGCTCAATATATTGGGGATCAACAACGTTGCACAGGAAGCATCCAATTCCACTTTTACGCTGAACGGGCGCGAGCACCACTCCCAGTCCAACAACTTTACGATCAATCGGGCTTTCGATATTACCTTGCATGCCCCTACTCCGGACGAAGAACCGGCTCAGATTGGTTTCAAGGAGAAGGCCGAGGCGATGGCAGATTCCATCTACGATTTGGTGAATGCGTTCAATGGCTTTGTGACGATCGGGAGACAGTATGCGGCGTCGCACCACAATTCTCAATTGATCGGGGAGATGGGTCGTTTGTATCGGAGCATGCGAGACGACTTAGCCAGCGTCGGCGTGGTTTCCAATGAAGATCAGACCTTGGACCTCGACAGAGAGCAGATTGCCTCCGCAGTGACGAGCGAGGATTCCAAATCAGCTTTCGGTATTTTGAATCGCTTCAAAAACGCCGTATCGAGACAGGCCAACAAGACCGCTATCGACCCTTTGAATTATGTAGACAAAGTTCCGATCACGTACAAAAATCCCGGAAAAGGCTTGGTAGCACCCTATGCAACCAGCCGCTATGCAGGGTTGCTGATCGATCAGACCTTATAAAATAAACGGATTATACAAAAACAGACTTTA
>JAFUXY010000447.1 GCA_017477005.1 Lachnospiraceae bacterium
TCGGGAGTACCGGAGTTGAGAAATGTGTACCCTTTCCGATACGAGGCCTGGATCCCGGGGGAATTGACCGGCTCTTTGGGATGCGTGGTTCGAGGGCTTTGTGATGGACGCGGGTGTTTGCCCGGCCGCAGCGTACCTATATCCGATTGTGGCTATGTCCTTTTTGACCGGAGGACATCTGGATGCGGGAGTTTGCGGCAGTGGACGGAAGACTGCTCGCATTTTGAAACGAGGAATGCACCGACAAGTACGACGGATCTGTCGGAGTGAATACGCTGTCGGGAGGATCGGAGTTGAGAAATGCGTACCTTTATCCGATACGTGGCTATATCCTTTTTGACCGGAGGATGTTCGGATGCGGAGTCGAAGTCCGGAGTAGCGAGCATTTCAGAGTGAGGGACGGACGATCTGTGGATGGGGCAGTGAAAACTGCTTGCATTTGTGAATAGTCCACGGAACGAGACGGCGAAAGGCGGAACGGTTTTTGGAATGGAGTTTTCAGAACCGGAAGTGATTTTTTCGCAGTTGAACTTGTCAACGCTTTGGGATGGGACAATTGTAGTTTTCTTTTTTGAAAGGAGAGAAAAACAAGTATGAAGAGACAATGGAAACAGTACCTGGCGCTCATGTTGGCGTTTGTGCTGGGCTTGACGAGCGGACTCGGGGGAGGCGGCTTTAGTTTTGTGAACCTCAACCCGGCGACGGCTTTTGAAGCTCCGGCCGTGGAAGCCAGCGAGGATGTTTCTGCGGAAGAGCCAGACGCAGAGGAAACTGAGGAAATCGAGGTCGAAGAGGAAGCCATCGAGGACGAAGTGTCTTCGGAGGAAGATTTCGAAGAGACCGAGGCGGAAGAAGTAGAAGAAGAATCCAATGAGGATTTGGTGGATGCTGAGGAAGCGGCTGCGGAAGAATCTGTAGAAGAGGCTACAGAGGAGACAACCGAGCAAGACGTAGAAGATGAAACTGGGAATGACTCTGACATTTTGGAGGACCAGTCTATTTCTGATGCAATCACTGAGGATGAAGCCCTTTCCGACGAGGCAGATGCCCCGAATGAAGCGGAGGAAGTAGAGGAGACCGAAGTGGTCGAGGGAGAGACTGTCGAGGACGAGGCGGATACGCTGGATGATTCTGGTGCGAAAGGACCTGTTGTTGAAGTTCCTGCTCAAGGGAATATAAAGGTGGGTTCTAAGGACGTAGCAGTGAATGGGCTGCAAAGCGGAGTATCTGTATCGGGCTATAAATTCGAAACAACAACATCTGGAGCTCTCAAATATGTTAAAGGAGGTGTGAAGTATACTGATGGTGCGGTCGTCTCGGGTCTTGAGGCTTCGGGGTGGTATCTTCCTCTGAAGTTTTCGAAACTTCCTACGGGAGATACATCCAGTGGTGGTGGAGTAATAAAGAGCTATGCCCGTGTTAGAGTAGGCCTGATACCATCACATAGTGGTGGAACGGATGAGACAATGAGTTTGAGCTTTCTTGATGCAAACCTTACTAAAATTTTAAGGGTAACAAATAAAGATGAGCAAAAACTGGTTGTACAATGGACTTTTAATACAGGGACTTTTAATACAGGGACTGGGGTAGCAAACTGGGATACTGCTGATTTAGTGCACGAAGATGTCTACGACCTTTCTGGACTAAAGCTTGGGTATGAAACCGATGAGAAACTAGTCACACTAACGGCTAGTAAAGAAACGGCAGATCTTGGAACATACAAGGCTTCAGAACTTCAAAAAGATATTTCTATTGTTGATGGAGCTGGTGAAGACAAGGCCATAGGAGGTACTTTGTATTACAAAACGGAGTATAAAACTTTTTCTAATACTGAGAGTGAGAAAAGTGGATATTATCTCGCACTTAACGCAAAAGCTAATACAAGTATCACTAATAATGATTTAACTTACATTGGAATCGGGATATACTCGAAGGATCGTTTGGAAACGGGGAATCCGAATCTACGAAAATTAACTTGGGTTTCTGCTGAGACGGGAGATGATTATCTTCTTAGGATTCCCGATATGAAGAACACAAAATTGCGTGTGGTAGGTATTAGTTCAGGAACACCCAGTTCAGAACATATTGAGGATAGTGCCTTAGATATCAAGTATGAAGCGTTTTATGATCTTTCAAAATTGGAACTCGCTTACTATACGGGAACTACGGAGGTTCCTGAAAATCCAAACAAAGAAATCACGGCGGCAACGATTGACAGTTTTGCAAGAGTAGACGGGGAAAATGCACCTGTATTTGTCGGAGACGAGGTGACCTTCAAGATTTCTGGTACGATTGCTGGTGGAAACGTGGACGATGAGACCTTAAGCAAACGTCCTCAGTTGACCATTAGTTTTGATAATGCAGATGGTGCGGCGAGCGATGTTTTTGTGAAAGGTAGTTACAGAGTTGAAGATCTGGCTATCAGAGGTACAAGATGGTCTGGAACATTTAAGGTAGCTACGAAGAAAGCGACACAAGCGAAAAATGCGCAGGTTGAAATTACAAAAGCAGAATTTTCACAAACAGGATTCGATACTTTTAGTGATACAACAAGTAAGGCTGGAGGAACACTTGCGAGCCACAGCGTGAAAAGTGAGGCCATTTGGGTGTTGTCGAAGACCTTGGTAGGTAGCGTGACGCTTGGTACGCCAGTGCACTTGGGCAGCGCGTATAGTCCAACATCGACTGTGAATTTCTTAGGGTCTGGAGAGGTTGTGGATGAAACTAGTACATATGTGGAAGCAACCTACGATGATTCATCTTATACAAACAAATACTCTAATGTCTTGGAATTTTACTGGTATTTGAAAGACGGAGGAGGTAGGGACTACAAGTACTACACATATAAACTCGCTGATGAGAGTGGTTCAACGGTTTCGAGACTTGTACTTCCAACCATTGAAAATGAAGGGATTCTTACTGGGGAAGTGAAGGTGAAGGGCTATTATTGGCCCGGAGCTACGAGTACTTTGGTTTCTGCGATAGCAGAGACTAGTGAAGAGAATGGGGCATATACATCCCCTGTTATTTCCAATCTTGTGACAAACGGGACAGTAGCAGAAACCATGGATTGGAGCGAGAAAGATAGCAATACTTGGACCGTTGTCAACTATGGTGAGGGGAAAGAATTTGATGTACCTTTAACAGGAATGTATCATAAAGGTAGTCAGTACTCAGATGGAACTAATGTGGGCAATCCATTTGGTGTAAATGAGGACGGTAGTAATACGGGGACGTATGTTACAGCTGAATTTACGCCTGTGGATGATTATACAACGACAAACAAGGTTGTTGCATTTGAGTGGACTTGGAAGAATCCGGATACAAAGACTGCGACAGGAAGTACGCTAAAGAATTGGACTTATCAGACACTAAATGGATCAAACAAGATCACCTCGAAATTTTTAGTTCCTAATATACCCGCTGCTGGGAATGGAAAGGCATCGGTGTCCGTGAGAGCACGCTTGTGGCTGTACGAAAGTACTATTACACCAACTGACAGTAACAATCACGTTGTCGTGGGGCAAATTGTAGACAACCAGAATTATTCTGATGACAAGCTCGCAACGATGGATGGAATGAGTGCTATGTCAGGCTGGAGCAGTGCAAAGGCTGTGAAGGATTTGGTCGTAGTAGATCAAAATGCCCTGACTAAGATTTCAATTAATGATACATTGACAAGTGAAATCCCGACTGTCGGTCAAACTGTGAAATGGGGTAATGCTACAAATCCTCCTGTCAATCAAACACCGGCAGGGGCCAAGGGTGGCATTACTTGGTCTGTGACATCAAGTGATGAAAAAATCGCTACGGTTTCCATGGATTCTACTACACTTGTGACTGAAGTAACGGGTGTGAGTGAGGGAGATGTCAAGATTACCTATACTGCGACCCAAAACGGTGAATCGTTTACAGATTCAAAATCAATAACAATAGGAGCGAACACTTTTACGGTGGTGCCCGATGGAGACTCTATGGCTCCAGTGGAAGGTGTGGTAGGAGAACAGCATGTACTCTTCACGCATCAGGGAGCTGGTACCATTGACTTGGATTCGATATACAAAAATCCTACGGATGGAACAGTTGCTAAAAATAATAAGCTTGTAATTTCGAGGAACGGGGAAGAATTCAACGAAACGGAAATGAAGAGTTTTGACTTCAAATACGACTATCCCAGCGGAAGTGCAGGCGAGGAGGCTCGAAAACTGTATTCCCTGAACGGAAGCAAATTGACGGTACTGGATGGAAAATTCGGCGTTACGACTTTCACGGTACAAGTTACTTGTGGTGCATATGGGAAGACGGGCGTAGAGCCGCTTTATCTCTATATTGAAGAAGCTATGCCGACGACGTTGACGATTGAGCCGGGAAGTTTCACTGTAAGCAAGTCGGATAAGGAAACGACTTCTGAACCATCTGTTTATGTGGGAACAGGTCTTGACTTGACAGCAAAGTGGACAGTTGATGAGGCACATTCTGATTGGATTGATAATGATGGTGTACATACAGTTAAGACACAAACATCGACTGCTATAAAGAATGCAGGCGGGTATTCATCAACGAAGCTTAATTTGACGAGCGCTACACATTACAAAGGAGGCGAGACGGTCAACGTCACCTTCTCTTGTACTCAGAACTTCAAGGATGGCTCAAACAGCGCTCCGATTACAGCGAGCAAGGCCTTCCCGATTTATATCAAGGATGGAGAGGTGACTCTCGAGGGAAGCAAGATTGTTGAAACTTCAAAAACCAAAGGCAAGGTAGTAAAGGCTGTTTCAGGTACGACGAGCGAAGATACGGTGCTGATGTCTATGGGAGACAAGACTGGACGTGTATTGACGGCTTCGGCTCTTCCTGAAGGACTTTCCTCGAACGTGACATGGGCTTGGAAAGCTTCTGAAGACGGTATCGTGAAATTCAGTGAGACTGCTACGGCAGCTACCACGATTACGAGCCTCAAAGCGGGAACTACGACAATCACGGCCACGCCGAACAATGATTCTCAGAAGGCGGCTTCGTTCAAAGTACAGGTGTTCGATGCTCCTGCCGGATTTGCGATCGATGTTCAGAGCACAGCCGGTGGATCCATTGTGAATTCCAAGAAGGCGAATGCGATTCTGGGCAATACCTACAATATTGGTTTTGCAACAGCCGCAGGCGGAACACTTTTGGACAAGATCGATGGGTACGATGTTGCGGTAGCAATTTCTGACAGTACACAAGGTACAGGGACGAGCGCGTTTGAACCGCTCGAAATCAGCGAGTCGGTTTCGAAGACAGGACGCGGGACAATCAAGGCGAGCAAGTTCACCTCTGATCCTGTGACGTTCCGGTATACACTTAGTATGACAAATGAGAACGGCGAGGCAGAGGTGGATTCGGTCAGCGACAGTATTACCGTTGTTGTAGACAATGTGGCGTTGGCTGCTGGCGATCCAATCTCCTTCAAACCTGGAAAGTTCTCTGTAGAGCCTGGTGAGAGCGATACGATTGCGGCCGTTGCGGCCTCTGCAAGCGCGAGCGCAGTGACCGGCGTTACCTACAAATGGGAGATCGTAGATTACAATGCGGATCATTCGAAGCTGGCGCAGGAGACCTACACGAAGGCGGCTGAGTTTGCAAAGATCGTCAACGATGATGACAAGGAATCTGTCACTGTACGCGGACTGAAAGCAAGCTCGCTCGATGTGGATCTGCTTGTGAATTACACGCAGCCAAGATCGGACGGAACAACCACCAAAGGAAAGGCTTGGACGACCATTACTGTTGCAAGCAGTTCAATGGAAGCATCTGACCTGAAGGTGTATGTCGATGGCGTAAATTCTGAGGAGTACAACGGCATCGGCTACCTTGCCAACGACACGAGCAAGGAAATGAGGATTACCTCTGCTGTACTGCCTTCCACGGTGAACAGCAAGGATGTAGAGTGGGGACTTGACAGCGTTGATTATGTGAAGATCGCAGAATCGACAGGCGATGGATCCAGCTACAAGGGTACGTCCATTACCTTGAAGCCTACCGGAACACAGGCTTCTTCACCGGTGACATTGACGGCGAAGACGACGGCGTCCGGGACTCCAATCTACAAGACTCTGAAGATTTATGTGAGACCTGTTTCTCTTGAAAGCGTAGAATTTGTAACCGTGAATTCGGCAGACAATACGAAGTCTGTGATTTCTTCTGAATCGGTGTCCTCCGGCGGATCTATCGTCGTACAAGCTCTGCCGTATCCGAGAAGCGCAGGCTGCGACGCAAGCAAGACGGAATGGACGAGATACAAGAACAAGGAAACATCGGATTCGACAGCAGGAAGCGGCTATATCAGCGTGGCGCCTTTCGTGGATACGACTACTGGCGAGAGCTCCGCAACGATTACGGGCTCGACAGCTGGGACAGAGTATGTTGGCGTGAAGATGTATGACGCAGCCGGAAACTCTGTGACAAGCACAAGCCGGTTGGAGATCAAGGTTGTGAGTGGCGACGTGCCGTTTGCATCGATTACTCTGGCTGGAGAAACTTCGACTGCATCTGTTGCAAAGACTGCAAAAGAAACCATCAAGGTTGCTGATGAGCTGACTTTGACGGCTGGATTTACACCGGCTGGCGCTTCCGCAAAGAACCTTACCTGGAAACTCGTAGAAGGAAGCAATCGCTATGACAGCGGTGTTGCGGGAACCTATGCAAAGATGGATGTTGCTGCAGATGGAAAGTCTGCGAAGATCA
>JAFUXY010000448.1 GCA_017477005.1 Lachnospiraceae bacterium
GCAGAGACCTACAATGTCAAGATTACGCCAAAAGACGGATATATGGTCAATATTGATGATGCCTATTTGTCCTTTGAGGTAGCGCCCGGTACGCTGCAGGCGACCTACAGCGCAAGTGACACCTATACTTACTCGGGAGCAGTGCAGACACCGAAGGTCAAGGTCACGAATGTCAAGGGCGATGAGGTATCGACCTATACCATGAATTACTGGACCGCTTCTGACAAGAAGACGGCGAGTGCGCATACCGACGCCGGAGATGTGTATTACTATCTGACCGGTCTCAAGAGCTACTATCAGGGCGATGTCGAGTATTTCGAAGATTCAACGCAGAAGAATTTTGGTTATTTCAAGATCCTGCCGATGGATTTGAATTCTGCGGATATCAACGCGGCGAAGATTGACGACCAGTTGTATACCGGCAATGATGTGACGTTGAAGGCCAAGGACATCGTCTTGACCAACACGAAGACGAGCGCCACTTTGGTGAGCAAGGACACGAACGCTTCGAGTTATGATTATTTCGTGCAAGGATACCAGAACAACAAGGAGGAAAGCACGACAGACAGCAAGGCAAAGGTAATCCTCGAGGCATACAAGAACGCAACAGGCGAGTATTCTGGAAACTATACCGGCACCCGGACGATTGAGTTCGTGATTTCTAAAGAAAACCTCAGCGATTACAAGGGGACGCTCACGAAGAATACGGCTGTGTATACCGGAGAGGTATGGAAGCTTGAAGATATTCTGAAGGATCAGGATATCATGATGACCAGCAATACGACGGAGGAAACGAAAAAAGTAACCTTTGCATATACGGCCAGGGAGAAAGAGGGAAGGACGATCTGCGATCCTGGAACCTACCATATCGATCTGGTGGCGGACTCGAAGGTTTCCTACAAGGGTACTTTGTCCGATATGGAATTCACGATTGTCAAGAGACCAGTCAATTATGGCGGAGGAAACAGCTTCAATCTCGGTGACAATTATATAGGAAACAACTATCCTTTCAATTACTCGATTTCTCTGACTACCGAAGAGGACGGCACGGTTGCCGCAGTGTATCAGGGACGGGACAATGATGGAAACGCGTATTATTATGTGACGGAGAAGGATCTGGCCTATACCACAAATCGTGTCCGTCCGACGGTGACGATGACGGATGTTGTCAGAAATCAGGCGATGCCCGAATCGAACCCGAGCAGTATTTCGGTGTCGTATGGCGAGAATATGCAGACGGGGTCGGTGGAAGACCATGCAGGCGTGGTCACGATTTCCGGCGCAGGGGATTATTATGATTCTGATACGAAGGCCATCGTATACTTCGCTATTGGAACGGATATCCGCACCAATTTCAGCGTACGGTTTGCGAGTACGCAGACGACGGGATTTGCGGTCAACAGCAGCGGCGTTATGGCGCAGAAATATCAGGGGAAGGATCTGGTGCCGGATGTGGAAGTCGTCTATGGCACGACGAAGCTGGCTGCGAATACGGATTATGATTTGTATGTGGTAGACAAGGACAAGAACAAGCTCGACGCAGGCAGCTATACCAACGCTGGAGAATACTGGCTAATGGCCGAGGGCAAGGGACGGTATTATGGAAAGATCTATACGAATGATACTTTGTCCTACAAGATCGAGCCGACCAAGCTGACCCCGCTTTCTTTCACGATGACAGAGCCGTTGTTTGAAGCGGATCCGATCATTTACAAGGGTGAGGAGTACAATGTGGCTGTGTATGCAGGCAGGGAGATCGAGCCTGCTGTCAGCAAGATCATGGTTCGTTGGAAGGATGCGAGTAATGCGGCGCACGATGTGGATATCGAGGAGCTTGGTTACAAGAAAGAGGTGACGTACAGCAACAACAAGGATTCGAGCTTTGTGATCCGAAAGAACGGAACGGAAAAGATGCTCGAGAATCTGTCCAGCAATATCCAGAGCGTCAAGAGCGCGGTTCCGACCGTGACGGTGACTTTGGCGGATGCGGATGGCAATTTCTACGTGGATAAGTCTGCGGCAGAGGATTATACGATGTCCCAGACGTTCCTGATCGCGCCAATGGATCTGAATACCTATGGCAATTTGAAGCTCGGATCGAGTGAGTGCGATTATGCCGGAGGAGAGCCGGTGGTGCCTTCGTACTGCGTGACAGCGACCAAGGATGGCACGGCGTTGGATTCAACGACGCTGAAGAAGGACACGGATTATACGGAGGAGGCGACGAACAATGTGTTGGCGGGCGGAAAGAATTCCGCAAATGCTCCGACACTGAATGTCGTGGGTACGGCGACGACCGGCGGCAATTTCATGGGAATTTTGTCGAGTACGTTTGATATTTACGCCGATATGAAGGATGCGGTAGTTGAGATGCCGTCCAAGCAGACAGCCAAGAATGCGGACGATGTGGTATTGGATTCTGTGTACTTCAAGAATTCGAGCGGCGATCCGGACGTGCTGGAACGAGGCGTGGATTACTCGATTGAGAAGTTTGCGGTCAACGGAACCAAGGCTTCCTTTACACTGGAAGGAAACAACGACAATTATTATACCGGAACTACGGCGGCGCTTGGCTACGATCTGATTGACAGCAAGAGTTATACCGTATCCGCTACGCTGAAGGAGACAAGGGTTGCTTATACCGGCAATGCGTTGGTGCCTCAGGTGGACAAGGTGCTTTTGAACAATGTGGCCTACGAGGGCGATCTGGATATTACCTATTACACGGATTCGGCCTTGAAGGAATCGACGGCGACGATCGTGGAATCGGGTACATACTATGTGAAGGTGGCGTTGAAGGATTATGTGGGACTGTATGCCGCGCCGACTTTCACGGTAGGAAAATATACGAATATGTCGGCGGCCACTGTGAAGGTCAGCCCGGATTACTGGTATGACGGAGCAGTACACAAGCCAGAGAGTATCGTGGTGACGGTGGGCGGCAGCACGCTGAAGAGCGGGACAGATTATAGCGTATCGGGTTCCTTCTTGGTAGGCACGAGCGGAAGCACAACCACGACATCGCCTTCGGCGGTGAACACGTACCGCGTGCAGGTTACCGGAAAGGGATCTTATATAGGAACAAACACGACGGGTTCGTACAAGATCAAGGATCAAACGGCGCTCAGCGAGTCGGATGTTTCGATCTCGCCGGTGAAGTTCATTGCAAATGGCAGCGCACAGACACCTTCGAAGATTGTTGTCAAGAAAAATGGCACGACACTGACAAAAGACAGGGATTACACGATTAGTTATCGTCAATATAGGAATGACGAAGCTGTCTCTATCAAGGCGAGCGACTGCGTGACCAGCGGGTTGTATTTCGTGGTCGTGAAGGGTGTGGAGAGCCAGGGCTACAAGGGCACTGTCGAGAAGGGTTTCCAGATTTTGGATGCGACCAGCGATCTGACGGTGAATCTCTCTTCGAAATCAAAGACCTACGATGGAAGCGCGGTGACGCCGACGGTATCGAGTGTGACGGACAAAAGCGGGACGGCAATTTCGCCTTCAACGTATAAGGTAACAATCCGGAACGCCAGCGGAAAGACGGTGAAATCTGCGACAGCTGCGGGTACTTATACGGTAGAAGCGGCGGTGAATACGAGGAGTTCGGATTATTATGGGCGAAGCGGGAGCACGACGTTTACGATCAATCCATTGGCGATCAGCTCGAGCAAGATCGATATCACGGGTACCTCGGGCAGCGGTTATGTGTACACGGGCAAGGAGATTAAGCCGACTTTGACAGTGACGTTTGATGCGGGTTCGACGACAGCGAAGGCGGATTCGTCTGACGTGGTCTCGGCAGCGGTCGATCGGCTGCTGGGTACCTTGACGGTACAGGCGGCAAGTAGTACAATCAAGACGCTGAAGAGGGGCACGGATTACACGGTCAGCTATAGCAACAACGAGGAGCCTGGCACAGCGACGGCTACGATTACTGGAAAGGGCAACTTCAAGGGAACAACGAAGGAGACGTTCAAGATCCTGCGGATCCCGATGGCGAAGCCGACGGCGAAAGCGGAAGCGGCTACAAAGATCCTGTTGTCGTGGGATGCTTCGCAGAACGCCCAGAGGTATGAGGTTACTTACAAGGACAGGAACGATGAAGAGGTGACGGAGACCACGAGCAAGACATCGATGGAGATTTCCGATCTGAGTGCCAATACGTCGTACACGTTCGCGGTGCGGGCGTACCGGGCGAACAGCGCGGGCGTGAAGCATTACAGCGTGACGCAGAAGGTGACTGGCAAGACGCTCAAGTCTTCTTCATCTGGAGGCAGTAGCAGCGGCGGCGGTTCGGTTTATGTTCCGTCTACCTATTCCGGTGGAACGTACTATTCGAGCGGTGGCGGCGGTGGTGACGATGATGATGACGACAGCGGAAGCGGCGGTGGAAGTGGCAGCAGCGGAAGCGGGAGCAGCAACGGCACCAAGGTGAAGACGCCGAAGGCCAAGAATGTGACGGCAAATTCTGATGGTACCGGGCAGGTTACGGTGAAGTGGAAGGACAACCACACGTATGATGGCGTGGAGGTGTTCCGGAGTTCCGATGGCGTGAATTATTACAAGATCGCGAGGATGGTGACGAAGAATAAGTACACGAACCGAAATCTGACCAGCGGGCATACATATTTCTTCAAGGTACGTGCGTTCAAGTACAATGGGTTGAAGAAGAAGAATGCGAAGATGTCGAAGGCGAAGGTGGTCACGGTGCAGTAAATGACGAAGAAGGAAAAGGCGAAGGTGACACACGAAATAAATGCTGTATGGCATAGTCGTTACAAGGGAAAGAAATACTGTGTTATTGTGACACACCCGAATTCGGAAAGTCCGGCGTACATCTATCGGTTTGTCAATCATGGTTTTGATAATTATGAGTTTATAGGAAAGTTTGATACAGAGGGAGAATGATGCCGTGTATGATGAAGCGATGAGACTGTTGAAACAAGTTCCAGATTATTATGAGGATTTCATGATTTCAATGAGGTCTGATTTGAAAAGAAATCCAGGTCTTGTTCAACCTGTAATTGATTTCTTGACTGAGGACAGGGAACATACGACTAGTGATATTCTTGGGTTTTGTTGGCAGATGGAGAGAAATGTGCCGGTGGAGAGAATGTCTGCATGATGAGGATGAGATGGTGAAGAAGGTGATACATTGTCAGACAGTACAGTGATGCCCGATAGCACTATTATGCCGGAGAATGGGCAGTTTGCGATCGGTGATTTTACATTTAAGACGCTTCACGAGTACCGAAACGGGCAGGAGGATCTGCGCAAGATTGAAGCCATTGGCGAAGAGTTGGATGTGCATGATCCGGAGGTAGCGGTGCGGCTCTACAATATGATCCGGGCTGGTGAGATTTCCTTCAAGACAGCAATCGGCGATGATTTTGCGGCGCATGTCGCAGACATCGTCGCCGAGCGGTCGAAGGGATTCATGGACGGCGAGGAAGTGGTCCAGGAGGCGAGGAAAATGATCCGCGTCCAGTTGATGGCGGGGCTGATCAGTGCGGTGCTGGCTGTGGTGTTGTTTGCCTATTTTGGAGTTGTGCAGTAC
>JAFUXY010000449.1 GCA_017477005.1 Lachnospiraceae bacterium
CAACACCCAGGGGGCAGGGGATATGGGACAGCGCATTCGTACCAACGGGCAGACCCGTACCACCCTTTCGGCACAGCTCGTCTTCCAGCAGGTGAATGAATCGGATGCGTTTTGGTTCGAAGGGACGAACATTGCCAGAGGCATCAATTCGGCGGTAAGCATTGCCAAAACCGCTTTTGGAGACGGTTATACCGTGCAGCCGCAGGTGGAGGCGCTGCTGTCCTTGATTCATTTCAAGACTGCCAAGCAGGTGATCTTTTTCTGGTCGCAGATGTTTTTTCACGGAGAACTGGTATCGGTAAACGCCAACTACCAAATGTTCAACAAGTTGGGCTATCCGATCAAAGCGACCGTGGACATCACTTTGCAGGAGCCGGACGACGGGCTCGAGTACAAGTCCGACAATCTGGCGTGGGATCAGGCCTTCGATCAGGCCTTTGGTGAAGCGGGTACAAACGGCATCACCAAAATGGCAAATGGCATTTCCGATGTGCTTTTTGGGTAGGAGGTAGATGGGTAAGAGGTAGCGTATGGATTTATTAGCGGGAATCACATCCGACATTACAGGAAAAATAGCCAAGGCGACAATCCGCATCAAGGACGACCGGGAGATGACAAGCTCCATGCTCAGGCGAAAGGAAGCCATCACAAACGCCAGCGGCAAGCTAGGCGCAATAGGGTCGGCGATGTCCGATATCAAAAGCTCCGCAACCGAGCTGGGCAATCTGGCGGAAAAAAGCGGGCTGGTCGCCTCCTTTAGTCAGAAACTGGGGATGAGCAAGGAGGCTGTCTTCGGAAAAAACAAAAAGTTCAACAAGGTGTTCGAGGTGCAGTTCAACCCGTCGACCTTTTCTATTTCCGCCTATGGCGGCGGCTACGAGACTATTACCGATGCGTCGAGAAACGGCGGCGGCATCCGCTACGACAAGCTCGACACCTATATGCAGCTTTCGGTACGGCTGCTTTTCGACCGAACTGAGGAGGCAGGCGCCTTTCCGATCTCGACACTTCGCGGCAACGATGCAACGACGATCGGAAATGTTATTGGGACGGGCAAGGCCATCAAGTCTATGGTCTCAGGACCGGCCGTGTCGGTGGAGACGGTGGTAGAGGGCTTTATCGGCGCGGTGCGGGGGGCAAAGACCAAGCATGTGTGCTTTGATTGGGGCAAGATGTCCTATGAAGGCATCTTGAAAAGCGTGAACGCCAATTACACCTTGTTCGACGCCATCGGACAGCCTACGAGAGCAGAGGTGGATTTTTCCATTTATCTCTATGACGAGGACGTGAGGAAGATTGGCGAGGGATATGAGATGGGCTATTGGAAGGCAGCGTATCAGAATGTATTCAACAAAAATTCGACCTTCGGCACCCTTGGACAGACAGTGGCCAACAAGGTTTTGGGGTACTAAGGAAAGGGGGATTTTTTGGCGGCTTTTTCCTACAGCTCGCTGCAGAGCGAATACGACAATTTCAATTATCCGGTGGCGGACGTGGAGGTAAACGGAGCCAGCATTGTCGGGGACAAGAACCGGGTCCGGATGGCAAACCTTGTAGTGGACCTGACCTGCGGCTTTGAGGCCTCTCAAGCGTCTTTTTCCCTCTACAATGCTTACGACCCTACCGGCACACAGTTTGTCTTCTCACGGGTGAAGAAATACTGCACCATCGGTTCTCTGGTGAAGGTCTATGCAGGCTACGGAACTACCGTACGGGAGGTCTTTCGGGGGATCATCTGCCGGACGGATTTTTTCATAGAGGAAGACGACATCCCGTATGTGCAGGTAACGGCGATGGATGTGAAGGCGATCATGATGGCGAACCGCTATCACAAGCAGCTTTTGGCTTCTACTTATTCCGGCGCCGTCAAGGAGATCTTCGGACAGATGGTCTACCAGAATCTGCAGGGCTTAGACAATCTGATCACGGACTTAAATGTATTTCCAACGCCGGACGCACCGCCGGTAGATATCCCGGATACAGGAGCCGCCAATCCGGTGGATACGCCAAATTCCATCGAAATGGTAGGCGAGAGCGATTATGAATTTGTGGTACGCGCTGCAAAGAAGTTCAATTATGAGTTCTTTGCCACGGGAGGACAGGTGAATTTCCGCCCGGCCAAAAATGTCTCCGCCACGCTGATCGAGCTGAACAACGAGGTGCGTTTCAAGAGCTTGAATGTCTCCTACGACATTACCGGTATCGTCAACAAGGTCGAGGTGCGGGGCGTGGATGTGGGAAAAGGGAAGGCCGTTTCCTTTTCCAAGCGCAATAGGAACAAGCTCTCCCAGGGTATGCTGGCCAAAATGCTGGTGGCCGGTTCAGAATTTGTCTACACCGACCCCACGGTCTCGTCGGTGTTGGACGCAAAGAACCGGGTAGATTATTTGATGGAAAATATATCCTATCGCTTCGGTTATCTCGAATTTGAAATCTACGGGATTCCGGAGATCGTTCCGGGGCGGTTTATCGCCTTAGACGATTTTGGCGATGCAGTGTCGAATGATTTCTATGTGACCAATGTACAGCACCGCTTCAACCGGGACGGCGAGTTTTTGACAAAGATCACTGGCAGGGCGCAGGGGATGCGCAACCTTTTGGGGTTGTGAGGAAAAGAGGATCATACTATGGCGATTGTGGATATTTTTGAAGAGGTTTCGGAAAAAGCCATCACGAAGACCGAGACCGGAGAGAATCGGATCTTTGGAGTGGTCGTCGGTGAAGTGGTGGACAATTATTCGCCCAACCTGCCCGGTCGTGTCTGTGTTTCAGTCCATGTGCGGGATTCGATGGCGAATGTACTAAAATGGGCGAGGGTGGCGTCCCCCTATTCCGGAAGCGGCTGGGGCATGTATTTTCTGCCGGAGGTAGGCGACCAAGTCTTAGTCGTCTTTGAAGAGGGGATCATCGACAGGCCCTATGTCATCGGCTCTGTTCAAAAAGACTTGAATGCTTTTTTGCGAAAATCCAAGGATTGGAAGAACCAGCACAAGCGGATCGTGACGGCCAACGGCAATGCCCTTGAGTTTGAGGATGTGCCCACCGGAGAGGGGCTGCGGGATCGCCTGACGCTGCACACCTCAGAGGCGGCGCACACCCTTGTCATGGACAACGAGAAGAAGAAGATCATCTTGCAGGACAAGGACAAAAACGCGTCGGTGGAAATGTCCACCCTGACAGGAAAGATCGACATCAGAGCCGCCGAGAAGCTGTCTATCCGGGTCGGGGAGACCATCAGCATCGACTTGAACGGCACCAGCGGCAAGATTACGATCAACGCTACCGATGTTTCAGTGGAGTCTACGGCGAAACTGAATTTGAACGCTGGAGGAAAGACCAATGTTTCCGGCGCGGCCGTGAAGGTGGAATCCAACGGCACGCTGACCATGTCGGCGGCGAGCGTGTGTACCGTAGAGGGCAAGCCCATCCGCATCGGATAGCAAAGGAAGCGCTTTCATTTGGGTGTTTCCCCAATAGGAGAAGAGTATGGATTTATCGTTTTTGGGCAAGGGCATGAAGTTTCCGCCGCAGATCAATGAAGCCACCGGACGCTTTGTCGTCTCTTCGGGAGTGGAGAGCATCCGGGAATCGCTGTATCTGATTCTAATGACGCAGGTTTCGGAGCGGGTCATGCGGCCGGATTTCGGATCGAACCTCATGTCTTACACGTTTATCGACATCAACCAATCGAACGTCTCGCTGATCGTCCGCACGATTCAGGAGCAGATTCTTTCCCAGGAGCCCCGGGTGACAGACATCACGGTGGATGTGGACGCTGTCAGCCGTCCGGGAACGGTGCTCTTTGATATCGGCTACACGATCATAGGCACGAACGTCCGGGACAATTTTGTCTTTCCGTTCTATCTGAATAATAATGAAGAAGAGGCGGAAATGGAGGAGGCAGAGGCCGAGGAATTTGAACCGGAAGTGGTGGAAGAGATCGAAGGATAAAGAACCCGGACAGAGGAAAAGGAAGGGCAGACTATGAGCCGCAGGCAATGGAAAAGATTGAGCATTGATACAAGAACGGCGGGCGATATTGAAGAAATGATCGAAAAGCTGGCGCTGCTGTACGATACGGGATGGCATTTGGATTTGGAGAATCCCGATATCGGTTCTGCCATTGCGCGTATTTTTGCCAGCCAGATGCAGGAAAATATCGAGCGGGTCAATGATATCATGGATCGCTACCACACGGAATTTGTGAATATGCTGGATATTTCTCTGCTTCCTGCCAAGCCGTCCTCCGGTATCATCGTGATGGATCTCGTGGCGGATACCATTGAGGGCACCGGCGTAGGGAAGGGCACAAAGTTCCTCACGGACAGCGAGAATCCTCTGGTCTTCGAGACCAACCATAGCATTTATATTACCAGCTCCCGTATCGAAAATATTTTCATGACGGACGGGAAGCGGGGCTCCTTTGCGCCGATCCTTGGGCAGTTTGAGGAACCGAAGATCTATGAGGCGGCGGCGGAAGAGGAAGAGCTGCCTTTGGAGGAAATGTCCGAGGAGTCTCTTTTGGCGTTGGCGGAGTCGCTGCCGGAGGATGTGCCGGTTCTTCCGGAGACAGAAGAAGAGCCGACAGAAGAGGAAATCCAGTCTCGCTTCATTGCGTCCATCACTCCGAGTTTTTCGTCCTTTACCTTGTTTGGCCACTACGACGGCATCGGGCTGGACGCAGCACTCTTTTATCATCCGTTTCTATTCGATGTACGGGAGGACAACCTTTTCGTCCGCTTCGAGGGGAACGAGGAGCTGGTGGAAGAGATACGAAACGGCGCCTATACCTTCCGCTATCCCACCGCGGACGGCTTGCAGGAGGTTTTGGAGGCGACGCTGCTTTCCGATGAGAAGACCTTTCTTCTGCGATTGGACAAACAAAGCATACAGGTACCCTTGGGGAGAAGGAAGTATCATCTACTGGCGCTGTGCGCTGAAGAGAAGATACAGGAAGCCCGCCGGGTACATCGTATCGAGTTTTCCGCGGAAGGAGAAGGACTTTCGCCGGACGCCGTCACGAACGGCTTAAATGATATGGACGTGTATCAATTCCTGCCTTTTTCGGAGACGCTTTCTCTGTATGCGGACTGCTACATCGGCCACGAAGCCTATTTTGCGAAGGCTGGCGCAAGGATCACGCTTTCCTTCAATCTGCAGTTCGAGGAAAACCGGATCGCTCTGACCCAGGAGGAAATGGCCGACGAGCTGCGCATCATCAAGCGCCGTCCCCGGGTCAACCGCGACGAGGTGTATACGAATGTGTTCGTGGATGAGGTGGCGATAGAATACTTTAACGGCGTAGGCTGGAAGCGGGTGCCTTTTTCCGGAGATATCCGGGGGCTTTTTGATTCAAGTCGTACGGGTATGCTCACCCTCTCCTTCCTCTGTCCGTCGGACTGGCAGGAAACGCAGATCGGCGCCTTTGAAGGCCGCTGCCTGCGGCTTCAGATACTCCGTTCCGACAACTGCTATCTGCGGCCAGCCGTGCATCATTATCCGGTTATCAGCCAAATGAAGATTGCCTACAGCTACGAAGAGCAGTTCATGCGCGCCTCCCGGATGGAGGCAATCGCCGGGATCGGACGGTTCGACCTGAGTGCAAAGCAGTATGCGGGGAATGGCGTGGTGCTTTTTCGGCCCAGTGCCTACGATGAAGATGCCCTCTATCTGGGTCTGTCCGACCGTATCGCTTCGGGACCGGCGAGTATTCTTTTTGAGCTCGAGGATCAGACCACCCACGGCGGCGTGGAGGTCAGTTTTGAATACAGCACGCAAAATGGATTTCGCAAAATGCGGGTAATCGATTATACCTTGGACTTTACCCGGTCGGGCGTGGTGGCCTTTGTGCCGCCATCGGACTGGATGGCCCGGGTGATCGAGGGAAAGCGCTGCTTTTGGCTGCGGCTCGTGCGTGCGAAGAGCGAGACGCATTCCGGCAAAGAGGATTTCCTTCCGGTGATCCACGGCATTACTTTGAACGCCGTGGAGGTTTCCAACATCGAAACGAGGGAGCCGGAAGAGGTCTACATCGAAGAGGTGGTGCCGGGGATGCGGTTTTCTTTGGGGGCAAGCGGCGTACTGGATGCGGATGTCTGGGTGAACGAAATGGGCCTGTATTCTCAGGAGAGGATGCGGCGGATGGAAGAGGAGGATCCGGAAAACGTCTACACGGAAAGGGATATGTCGGGAATGATCACCGCGCTCTATGTCCGCTGGAAGGAAGTGGAGAGGGTGGATACGGCGGAGGACGCCAGAGTCTATCAGCTCGACCGCCTCACCAATGAGCTGATCTTCGGCGATGGGATCCATACCTGGATTCCCCGTGTGACGGACGATGTGGCGGTGCGCTTCACGGTGCGCAGCTGCGACGGAGCGGCGGGCAATGTGCCAGCGTATTCCATTACGGATTCCGAAAGCTACCTGATGTACATCGGTGGCGTGACCAATCCCTTGAAATCCTACGGCGGCAGCAACATCGAGGATCTGGACAACGCCCTGGAGCGGGGCGCGAGCATTTTAAGCTCCCGCAACCGTCTGGTGACCATGGACGATTATTTGCGGGCCATCAAAGCCTATTCGGATACCATTGACCAAGTGGCGGGCATCGTGGGGGAGACCATCGACGGCCATAAGAGCGATTCAGATCTGACCTTTATTCTGCTGATGAAGGAGTTTGCAGAGGGCAGCTTCGCCTTCCACCGGATCGTAGGGGGACTCAAATCCCATCTGATGGAACGCTGTGAGCTG
>JAFUXY010000450.1 GCA_017477005.1 Lachnospiraceae bacterium
TATAAGAGTTTGGCCACATGCCGAAGACTCTATAAGCATGGCTCCTTCAAGGCGCCGTCATAACGATAAACAATGTGATTATTCAAGAAGGAAAAGTTTCCTAAGTTTCCCTCTTGACAAAGGTCACTTCATAAGAGTTACCAATTTTTACAGATTTTTCGATATTTTTACGTTTTGAATATCCACCAACGAAAAAACGGCGCAGTCTCCCACGCCGTTTCCTCAAAATCTACTTCCTATACGCTCCCTAAATCTGCTCTTTATGTCCGTTCCTTACGCCACCCGCTCCTGTTAAGCTCTTATTTGATCTGTAAGGTAACCTTCTTCGTCTTCGCCTTTCGGACGCTGTTTTCCTTGGATGTGATGTAGACGACGATCTTGCATTTCTTGCTACCCTTTTTGACCGTCACCTTCCCGTTTTTGTCCACGGATACGTTGCCCTTCTGGCTCTTCTTCGAGACCGCATGAATGGCGAACGTGCATGCGCTTGATCCCGTGGAAAGTTTGGTAATTTTTATGGTGATAGTCTGGTTTTCTTTTTTGAGTTTCTTGTAATCGATGGTCGCCGATGATGCTTTAGCCGTGAAGCTGGTCGCTCCCTTTTTGATATAATACAGGGCCGGCTTATTGCCTGTGAAGTTGGAGCCCTTCGCCGAAACCTTAATGTTCTTTAGCCCCACGGATGTCGTATTCTTGGGATAGGTCGCCGTATAATCCGAAGAACTAAGCGTCGTTCCGTTACACGTCACAGTCAAAGTTGGCTTCTGTGAGCTTCCGTTGTATTTGAAGGTTCCCTTGGACAGCTTAATCTTCACGTTCTTCATCGGACAAGCCGTGATCTGATACTCCGTGGTCTTGCTCGTCCCGGCGTAGTCTCCTGCCCCCTTCACGGTCACTGAATATTTCCCTACGTTCTTACCGCTGGCACTTGTCACGGTATAGTCTGTGCCGGATGTGAGCGTCCTTCCATTTATGACGACCTTTGATACGGTTGCCGTGTGAGTCTTCCCATCATATACTGTTTTTGCCAGCGTGATTTCTGCGTTTTTGAGATCGCTACCCTTGTATGTTGCAGTAAGCGATTTGTCTCCAAACGCAGTAGTCGGTATAGCCGTCACTGCCGTTCCGCTTGCATCAACCCACCCTGCGAACTCATAGCCCGCTTTTTCTGCGGCTTCAAAAGCCGAAACACCGGTGCCATAGGTATAACTTGTTGGATTTTTGGAGGAATTGGTTCCACCATTCAGTTCATAGGTTATCTTGTTCGTGACTGGTATATATCGGCCATACAGCGTCAGCGAGGATGAGACCGATGTTGCTTTTGTTCCTGTCCAACTGTCGGATAAAAATGAATCCTTGCTGAAGTTTGAAACCGGATACCATCCATCGAACTGGTAACCGCTAACCTGCTCCGGGTTGAAGGAGACGCTAGAACCCGCCGCATATCTTTCCGATTTCGTGCTTTCCACCCCGTCTTTGTAGTAATGGTAGTCCACGGTGTAATAGACGGGCGTGGGATCTGGGGTGGGTTCGGGGGTGTCCTTCTCATATGTAGCAGTCAGATGCATTTCCTTGAATTCTGTGCTGGAAATGGAGGTAATCGTCTGCCCAGTGGCATCATCTTTCCATCCCTTGAATGTATAATCCTCCTTTGTCGCAGAAGGCAAGGTCGTGGTTGTTCCGTAAGTGTAGGTGCTTGGAGCGGAGCTGACGAGCTTGCCACCGTCCAAATTATAAGTAATGCCGATTTTCGTTTCATTCTTTTTTGCAAACCAAGCGTACAATGTCTGGGATTTTGTCTCGCTGCTGCTTATAGATGTGATTGCGTTCGCATCATAGGCAAAATTAGTCTTGTCAAACCATCCGAGGAAGTCGAACCCCGATTTTGTGGCATTGGCAAAACCGGAGATTCCCTTGCCGCTGACAAATGTATTCGGATTATTGCTTGCGTTCGTCCCTCCATCCAAGCTATAGGTTATGGGAACTTCATATTTAGCGTATAATCTTAGTTCACAATCCGCATTAAAATTATTGATGTTTACGGTCGTATATGCCGAGCCTGTGAAATCCTCATTGTCATACCAGCCCTTAAAATACTCACGGCTTTGTATCATCTCGCTCAACGCATCTGCGGTCAGGTCAATCGGTAAAGAGTCAACTGTATCTTCCCTGCTGGTGACAAGCGCTTCTCCTCCAAATTCAGAATTTAATTCTGTATGATATAGGATAGCCTCATAACTGGCATGATATACTTTATCTCCGGTCTCGTCATAGGCCATCCTCACTATTTTCTCCCAAGCACTTAACTCGGTATTATACTGATACCATCCATCCGGTTCGTAGCCTGTCGGTGCTGTTGGTAATGAAGGTAGTGTGATTGATTCAGTATAGGTATATTCTGTAGGCCAGCCATACTGTGAGGCATCGTAAGCATGACCGCTGGGGTCCATGTAAGTGATTGAATACTTTTCATACTCAAATTTTGCATACAATGTCAGCGTTCTACTGCTCCCAAAATCATCAACGATGACCGATGCGGCTGGTGACCCCGTGTAATTCTCGTTATTATACCATCCGACAAACGTAGCATGTTCAGGAATACTTGTAGGCTTTTTATTCGTCATATCTACGGGAAACGAATTGATTGTCAAAGTCATCGGATCAAGCCCGACATCTATATCCGAACTCCAAAAAGCAATCCTATACTCAATCGGCGTATATTTTGAATAAAAAATTAAATTACCTGTAGAATGTAATGGAATTAACTCTATGGCCGTTCCTGTACCATTTTTATTGTTATACCACCCATCTTTCTTGTAGCCGATCGACGCAGTTGGTAATGTTGGCAGTACTACTTCATCATTATACGTGTACGTCTCCGGCCACCCATATTGTGTTGCATCGTAGGTCACTCCATCAGCATCTTTGTAGGTGATATAGTACTTCTCATATTCAAATTTTGCGTACAATGTCAACTTTTTCGAGCTATCAAAATAATTGATGTTCACCGATGTGACCGGATCTCCCCAAAAATCATCATTATAATACCATGCAACAAACTCTTTGGCATGGTCAGGAATGCGTGTCGGTATTATATTCGTCAGATCAACTGTAGAGGAACTCGCCGTTATCGTAATCGGATCAAGCCCTACGGAATCTCCTTCTGCATTTTTGAAATTCAACTGGTATTCGATCAGCTTATATTTTGAATAAAAAACCTTCTGACCGGTGGAATGCACTGGAATTTTGGCTATCGCCGTACCCGTTCCATTGATATTATCATGCCAACCATCTGCCTCATATCCTGTCTGGGCCGTTGGCAAGGTTGGCAATGTAACCGCATCTGCATATGTGTACGTCTCCGGCCACCCATATTGCGATGCATTGTAGGTCGTTCCATTGGAATCCTCATACAAAATAGTGTACTTGAACTTGGCGATAAATGTTTTCGCTCCCGTGGTTCCTCTCACTATATTTGCGGCCGTGCTTCCATCGGTATTGTACCACCCCAGAAAGCTCCATCCTGATTTCGACGTAGGCGTAGGCAGCGTGATAGCATCCTCGATGGTGTACTGCGTGCTTGCGTAATCTCCTTCGAATCGCAATTGTTCTTCGTTATAACTCAAATCAGCACAAGGAATAATGCTTCCCTCTTCGCTTTCGTATCTGAAAACTAGAGTATACTTTTGGGGATCGTATTTTGCGAATAACTCAATATCCCCAGTCGCTCCTGCATTTATCGATTCTAATTGGTCGGATGCGGCACGGACACTCGACTTAAACCAGCCAACCGGCGTATATCCATTCTTCGTAGGAAGAGATGGCAGATTAACCGTACCATCTGATCTATAGGATGTCGGCCACTTCCAGCTCGCTTCCGGGGTAATGACTTTATTTTCTTCGTCGTAATATGTGATGCTGTAGACTGGTGAATACCTTGCATACAGCGTCACATCCCCATGCGTTGTCGAAGATATAGATTCGGCCTTTTGCATATCCGTGGAGTCACTGCCCGCCATGGTATACCAACCAACAAAATCATACTTATTCGAGTCCGGAAGAGCATTCTGGTTGACACCCTCCATCTTGTCAGGGGATTTCAACTCGCTGCTTGCAACTCCCGTACCATATGTGTAGGTGTTGGGGAACAAACGCATTTCTACAGCCGGATTATCGCTGAAGTCCGTCACTCCATCAACCCAGATTGCATAATTAATATCGTACTTTGGTAGATATCGGCCGTAAAAATAGTAGTTTTCGCCGTCCTCATAATCATCTGCACGCTTAAAAGTGTAACTGCCTATTACGGGCTTTCCATCGTCAGTCATCGATTGCTCAACGTAGCCACTTCCAGCCAGTTGAACATTGGCCGACTGGAGCGTCTTAAACTTCTCTTCTTCATCACCCAATGAACCCAGCGTGCTAGTACGATACCACCCATCGAATTCGTAATGCTGCAAGTTGTCCTTTAACGCCGTTTCAGCGGAAACTGTTGATGATTCCAGCGTTGGATCAGCATTCTCTTCAGAATCTGTAACTGTATCCGGATTTGGAAATGTGAGCTCTAAAGCCTGGTCAACATAGTAAATATGCGTGTGCAGATACACGCTGCCTGTACTTTCGTAGAGGCTGTCTGGCTCATACTCCTCTGCCTCCTCAATTTCTTCAGACTCTTCCAGTACCTCGTCATCCTCGTAATCTTCGGGTGAATCCGACTCATCTACCCCGACCGATGTATCATCTTCTATGACCGAATCTTCTATGATCTCTATTTCGTCACTGTCGCCCGGCGATTCCATGCTGTCAGACGATTCCATGTCCTCAATTACATCTTCGCTCTCGAATTCGGAATCTTCAGCGGCCCATACTGCGAAATCCAACGGCAGAATGCTTGCAGCCACGATAAGAGCCAACACGAACGTCCAGAACCGCTTGTTCCTTTCCTTCAATTTCCTCATAGGCTTCTCCTTTCCTTGTTGCCTTTTCGTCAAACAAAAGACCAAATAATATCATACCACAAAAAGGCAACCATGACGAATGAATTTCCAACAATTTGTATGCATTTTACTGTTTTATCCGTTGCTGAATCACCATCCCCACACAAACAACGTAACCCACCCCCTTTCGGAACTTTTTTGACAGCATAGCAAAAAAGTCGGCTCCGAGCAGACGATTTTTCTATCCGTATTCTTTATAATCATGAAAAAACCACTTCGAAAGGGGGAACTATATGGAAACTAAGAAATGCAAGTTCTGTATGACAGACATTCCAAAAAAGGCGAAAGTTTGTCCTCAGTGCGGACGCAAACAGGGAGGAATCGTAAAATGGATTGTCATTGGCGTGATTGTACTTGCCGTGCTCGGCAGCATAGCGGGCGGCGGTGGAGATTCCTCAGACGACACGTCATCCGTTGCGAAAACATCCGTTGCGGAAACATCAGATAGAAAAGATGGCGGCGGGAAAACGGATAAAGCAGAGAAAAAAGAAAAGAAAGAGGAGGCTGCCATCACTTACAGTGATGTCTCCGTTGAAACACTGATGAATGACCTAGAATCAAACGCCATGGCTGCCACCGACACCTACAAAGGGAATTACTACGCCATCACTGGGAAGTTGAGTAACATTGACGCACAGGGGAGCTATATCAGTTTGACGGATCCCAATGCCGATTTTGCCATCATCGGAGTCACATGTTATATTAAAACTGATGAAGTCAGAGAAAAAATAAAGACCCTGTCGAAAGGCTCTGTTATTACGGTTCGGGGGAAAATGACGAACGTGGGCGAAGTGTTTGGATACTATTTTGATATCGACAGCATAGATTGAGGGGCTATTTATATGTCGTCAGCACAGATTTGTAAGGAGCCTTTATTATTCAACCAGTTCCATCCCCATATCATACAAGGTTTCATTGCAGTCACTCAATGAGATTCTACGTTCTAGACAAAACAGGATGACAGCATCCCTTGTGTGCTTTGGATACAGTACAGGATATCCACATTGTTTCAATAACACTTGCGTATCGGATGCGGATTGCTCTAAACCGAACATGATCGCAAGAACCTTGTCCCTGGACGGGCTTCTTTTCCCGGACAAAATATCATATCCATAGGACTTATCGATACCTGCCCGCCGGAATATTTCGGCGGGCTTTTTTCCATGTTCTCGGATCAACCGATCCAATTCCTCTGATAAAGAGACAGAAATCAGGCTCTCGTCTGCAACCGAAAAGTAATCATCGATCGTATTTGATTTTTTCAAGAGCTGGAGCAACTCTTCCGTTGATTTTTTCATATTCTCTGATAAAATGATGGCATAGATTGATTCACAAAAACGTAACAAACGGAGACACAGCTATGACCCTCGCTAGTGACTATTTTGATCATCGTTACAAAATCTTGGACACCTTGGATCATTGTGAGCCGCATCGAACTTGGCTGATTCGTGACAGGGAAACATCGCAGCTGTTTGTGCGGAAACAAATGGATCAGAATGCGTGGGAAACTTCCAAACTAAGGCGTACCTTTTCAAATCCCCATCTGCCGATATTTGAATTTGCTTACCGGTCAGATGAAGGCTTCTTCATCATAGAGCGGTTCGTTGCAGGCACGACGCTACAGGATGTTTTGGACGAAAAAAAGACCCTGCCAACCGTGGATGCTATTCGCATCACAACTGATCTGTTGGACGGACTGTCCGCTATCCATGAGCATGGCATCGTACATAGGGACATCAAACCAACCAACATTATAATCTCCGATGACGGCGTGGTAAAGTTGTTGGATTTTGGAATAAGCCGTACAATAGACGAAACGAAAACCCGCGATACGCACATCTTGGGAACGGCAGGCTACGCTGCACCCGAGCAATTCGGCTTTCTACAGACAGATGCTAGGACGGATCTTTTTGCTGTTGGGATCATTCTAAATCAAATGCTGACGGGCGAGCTTCCGCAGGACAAAAAGCCCACAGATAAAACTTTGTCTACCATTGTTTCAAAGGCGACAAGCCTCAGCCCGGAAGAACGCTTCCAAACCGCTGAGCAGATGAAGAAAGCGATCCGATACAAACGCATTCGCTCTGAACAATGGCGTAAAATACTTCCCGGATTTCGTTCAAACACACGCTGGAAAATCATATTCTCCACAGCCGTATATATTATCTGCCTAGTCCTCATGGCAGGCTATTTTTATGATGCATTCTGGATGGTTCGTATCCATCCTATTATGGAGATGGTTTCAGCCACACTCGTTTTTGTCATCTCGCCGCTGCTCGCCGGAAATCTGTTTTACTGGGACAGACATCTTCCGATAATACGCGATCTTCCTCAACCTAAGATTTTGCTGAAAGTGACACTACACTATTCACCATAGATACTTGCGGTGTACTCCATCATATCGATGACATCCGGAATCTCAATACCGTATGCTTTATAGTAATCCTTGACCTGCCTGTTTGGTGTGTCCACA
>JAFUXY010000451.1 GCA_017477005.1 Lachnospiraceae bacterium
GATCTGCTTCAAATGATCGAGATCCGCCACCATCATTACGAAATTCTTCCTATCCTTGTGCTCCGTCAGAAACTCCGGAATCCGGTTCATGACCCCCAGCCGGTTGTATACGCCGGTCAGCTTGTCGTGGCTGGCGGCGTAATCGAGCATGTCGTTTTGCTTTTCAAGCAGCCGGTTGACCCGCTCCCGTTCCTCGGCCATCTCCATATAACGCAGGGCGCTGCCAAGCTGGAGCGACATCGAGTAAAAGAAGAGCACATCATCCGGCGGAATTTCCACCGCCAAAACGCCGTACTGATAGACATCATAAAACAGCAAAAATGACACCATCCGCACGCCTCGGCGGCGCTTGAAATATTTTCCCACGCTTCGATGTTCTACGACTGGCGCATTCGCCGCATCATAACCCTGGCACTGCAAACCATCCTGGCGCATATAGAGCCGCATCGTCTCCGGCAGGGCAAAATCCTCCCACTCCTCGACTCGCACCGGTTGTTCTAAAAGCAAAACATAGGAGCTTTTTGCCCCGATGTCCTGCATCTGGTGCGCCAGCTTTGTGAAAAAGGCCCGCCGATTGGCCGATTCCGTCAGCACACTCCGCAGCACCAGGGCGGAAATCATATTCCGCTGCTGCATGTGATGGAGTCCGTCATGCGTGAAATAACGATCCGGATTTTCCCGCAGCCGATTCTCGAGCTTCATGCTCACGGTCTCATAGCTGCAGCCGCATGAACTCCGCCGCACGCAGCTCGCCGGGATCCGCAGCGAGGAAATGCCGCGTCCCGAGGCGAAGTTCGAGATCATGAACACAAGCCCCTGCGCCAGCAGACGATAATCCTGTTTCACTGTCGTCAGTGGCGGATCCATCTCTTCCGCGTACTCCTCGTCGTCGAAGCCGACCACCGCCAGGTCGGTTCCGATCTTGAACCCGCGCCGCTTCGCCACCCGGTAAATCGCATTGCACATTTCGTCATTCGAAGAAACAATCGCGTCGATCGGCACATTGCGGTCGAACAATTCCTCGATCAGCGGGTCCACGTTGTTCGAATAATTCCCGTAGACGATCAGATTGTCCCGGATTTCCATCCCGTGTTCCTCGAGGGAATCGAGGTACGCTTCCATCCGCAGGTCGGCGCTTGGACTGCCCTTCGGCCCGGACACAAACGCAATATTCTTGTACCCATGCACCTCGATCAAATGATCGACATTTTCCTTCATCCCCAGATAATTGTCGATCATAATATAATACCCCTCCGGCATGACCGTATCATTACCGATAATGATCGTCGGCACCTGAGGCAGCCTTGGCAGGAAGGTTTCCGCGTCGATATGGGGATGCGAAGCCATGATATTTCCGTAGGCCACGATCAGCAGGTCGAGGTCTTCGAAATGGCTGTATTCAAAAATGGAAATCCAATGCTTGTCAAAGCCCTGGTCAAAGGTAGAATAATTCCCGAAAAACAGCGTTGCCTCGATCCCGGTATATAAACGAATGTCCACGTCGAGGTCGGAGTCCGTCAACGCTGTGTCAAATTCCTGGATCAACGTCCTTGGATAATCCGAATTGAAGCTTCCGGTCAAAATCCCCACCACCGGACGCTTCTTTTTTATTTTGTTCTCCCCCATAATTTCCCCCTTTAGAGCCAATTCGTGGCGATTACCGCTGCCAGATAAACAATGGCGACTGCGTAGGCGCGTACATCGTTTGCATGGTAATGCAAGGGCTTCATCTTCGTCCGCCCTTCTCCCCCGTGATAGCAGCGGGCTTCCATGGCAAGCGCCAGATCCGAGGCTCGGCGAAACGCCGAGACAAACAGCGGTACCAGAAGAGGGATCATCGCCTTCATCCGGTGGATCAATCCGCCGCTTTCAAAATCCGCGCCGCGCGCCATCTGCGCCTTCATGATTTTGTCTGTTTCTTCGATCAAAATAGGGACGAACCGCAGCGCGATCGACATCATCATCGCGATTTCGTGTACCGGTACGCCGATGTGCTTCAGCGGCGAAAGGCTCTTTTCAAGCCCGTCAGTCAGAGCGTTCGGCGTCGTTGTCAATGTCATAATTTGCGATCCCACGATCAGATAGATCATCCGGATCGTCATCAAAACCGCATTTTTCAGACCCACCTGTGTAATGCGGATAAAGCCGAAGGAAAAAATCGGAATCCCCGGCGTGAGCAGCAGATTGATCGTCGCAGCGAACAACAGCAAAATCACAATCGACCGAAGCCCCCGCACCATAAAGGACAGCGGCACGTTGGAAAGCCGGATCACGATAGCCAGTGAAATCGTGATTACGACAAATCCGGCCACATTTTGAAACAAAAACAAACTAATAATATATAGAAACGTCGCAAACAATTTGACCCGGGGATCGAGCGCATGGATGCGGGATTCCGCGGGATAGTATTGTCCAATCGTAATGTCTTTTAGCATAGCGCTTTTAGGAGCTCCTGTCTCGCTTCCTCCACGGTAATCGCGGACGGGTTGACCGGCAAACCGGCTTCGCGTAATTGGTGCATCAAATAGGTAACACGGGGGGCCGACAGTCCCATCGCTTCGAGTTCTTGGTAATGAGTGAACACCTGCCGGGGTGTGTCGTCGAACTGAATCCGCCCTTCGTCGATTACGATCAGGCGGCCGACGAACCGCGCGACATCCTCCATACTGTGAGAGACCAAAATCACGGTGTTGCCGCTTTCCTTGTGCATCCGTTCGATCAGCTCAAACATTTCATCCCGTCCCTTGGGGTCGAGACCGGCGGTCGGCTCGTCCAAAACCAAAACCTCCGGACGCATGGCCAGCACCCCGGCAATCGCGACCCGCCGTTTTTGCCCGCCCGACAACTCAAACGGAGATTGTTCATACAAGTCATCATCAAAGCCCACATCGCGGAGTGCTTTGAACGCCCGCAGCGTCGCCTCCTTGTCGTCAAGACCCTGGTTCTTCGGGCCGAATTTCACATCCTCAAACACCGTCGTCTCGAACAATTGATGCTCCGGATACTGAAACACCATGCCGACTCTGGTGCGAAGCGAGCGCTTGTCGAAGTTTTTGTCGTAGATATTCGAGCCCCGGAACAAAATTTGCCCGGAGGTCGCAGACAGCAATCCATTCAAGTGCTGGATCAGTGTCGATTTTCCCGAGCCGGTATGCCCGATCAGCCCGATGAATTCGCCGTCGTCGATGGTCAGGTTGATATGGTCGAGCGCCGAAACCTCATA
>JAFUXY010000452.1 GCA_017477005.1 Lachnospiraceae bacterium
CGATGCGAATGCCAAACGAGTCCTCCACATACAGCCCGGGCTCGTCCGTGGTAATCATCCCTGGCACCAACTCGCACGCCGGTAGTTTGTCGGTAATCCGCCACCGGAAGCTGTTCGGCCCTTCGTGGACGCTCAAGATATGCCCCACGCCGTGGCCTGTGCCGCAGCGATAATCCAGCCCCTCATCCCAAAACGGGCCTCTCGCCAGTATGTCGAGATTCTGGCAGAGTGTGCCCTTCGGGAAATGCGCCCCCATCAGCCGCAAAAGCCCCCGCAGCGTCAGCGTATAGCCCATTCTTTCCTCGTCTGTCAATGGACCAAGGCAAATCGTCCTCGTAATATCCGTGGTGCCTTCGAGATAGTGTCCGCCGGAATCCACCAGCAGAAATCCCTTGGGCTCGAGCACCACATCCCTGTCCTCGTTCGGCTCGTAATGCATCATGGCCGCATTTGCGCCATACGCCGAGATCGTGTCAAAGCTCTCGTCCAAAAAATGCTCCATGCAGGCACGAAAACTATGCAGAATCTTCGCCGCCCGGCATTCCGACAGCGGCTCCTTGCCAATATTTTTTTTGATGTAATAAATGAATTTCGTGACCGCTACGCCATCCTTGATATGCGCCCGGATCGAATTTTCAATCTCAGTTTGGTTTTTCTTTGCTTTGAGATCGGTCGTCGGATTTTTGCCCGCCATCCGCTTGACAAACTGCGGAAAGCTCTCATACAGCGCCGCAGACACAGAATCTGGATCGATCCACACCCGTTTGCAGCCCGGCCGTTTGAGATCCGCAAACACCTTTTCATAGGGCAAAATCCGTATGTCGTTTCGCTTCAAATATTCCCTCACTTCGGGACCTACGGCCTCCGGCGCCACATACAGCGTGCGCCTCCTTTTCGTCATGAAAAAAAAGCAAAGCCCCACCGGTACATGCGCAATATCCTCGCCCCGCAGGTTCAAAAGCCAAGCGATATCGTCCAGACGGGTCAGCAAAAAAGCGTCCGCCCCCTCTTCCACAATCTTCGCATAGACCATGGAGAGCTTTTTTCTCGCTGTCTGACCGGCGTATTCGACGGGCAGTACCCAGAGCGGCTTTTTCGGAAGCGGCGGCCGATCCTCCCACAGACCGTCCAAAAGGTTTCCATCCACGACGGCCGCCCTTTTCCCCTCCGCTATGGTTTGAAATTTCTGGTAATCCGATACCGGCACGACTCTCGCATCAAAGCCGATCCTGCCCCGCTCCGGCAGATTCTCCTGAATATATTCCTCTACCGTGGGCACGTTTTCCTCGCCCATCTGAAACAGGCGTACACCGCTTCCCTCGATCTGCCGTCTCGCCTGAATAAAATAACGCCCGTCCGTCCAAAGTCCGGCGTCCTCCTGCGACACTACGATCGTTGCGTTTGTCCCCGAAAACCCGCTCAGCCATTCTACTTCGCCAAATGCTTCCACCACATTTTCCGACGCATGATAATCCGCCAGAAACACCAGGTACAAATCCAACCGCTTTCTCTGCATCTGCTTCCGCAGCGCCACCAGCCTGCTATCGTCTGTCATCCCAACCCTCAAATCTATGATCCAAAACCGCTTGTTTCTTTTTCTGCCTCATTCACAACTATTTGTCACTGCTCCGTAAACTGGACAATCGTATCTATTTTATCATTTATCCCACTGCACCGCAACCGTCAAAAATGCGATTGTTACCATTTCCGACTTAACCGATAGCCGTTTGTGTACCCTCAAGCAGTGAATGGCAATGCGATTTCCTTCCATTGCTATAGATTTGACAAAGTCCGCATGGTACAATAAGATAACCATACATAATAATAGAAACGGAGGTAAACAAATGGCATCAAATGAAAAAGAAATCAACAACATGTTGTTTGACCAATTAGATATAGTCGAACGGTTCGAAGCAGCCCTGAATGAAAGCGTAGAGAAAGCCCGCCAAGAGATTGAGACTCAAAAGCGGCAAATCAACAGGAAGCTTTATCAAAAACCACCTCTCACGACGGAAAACTAAGGAAGCACTGATTTATCGTATTTCCTTAAAAACCAGGCAGCCTCGGCTGCCTGGTTTTTATCTTGTACAGGATGTGCTATTTCTGTTGCTATTTCGTGCCAAAAGTGGTAAAATCATTCAAATTGTTACTATTAGGTTTTATCTGTATTTACCTATGGAAAGGAGGAGTTCTTATGAGAAGGATTCGATTCAATGCAAGGAAGCTGCTCGCCCTTCTTTTGGCGGTGTCCCTCGTTCTCGGAATGGGGGGTAGTATATCCTGCTGAAACAGCCAGTGCTGCAACGATCAAGTTGTCAAAGACCAGCGTGAAACTGATGGTCAAGGGGTCGGTGACTATCAAATTGAAGGGCGCCACCGCCAAAAAGGTGAAGTGGACTTCGAAAAACAAGAAGATCGCCACCGTGAGCGGCGGCAAGATCAAGGGGATCAAAAAGGGATCCACGAAGGTCGTCGCCACCTACAACAAGAAAAATTACACGGCAACGGTGACGGTGTCGGCCGTTCCCTTCTTCGAAGCCAAAAGCGCGGAACTCCTCGCGACCACCACGAAGACAGTGACGCTGACAGGGGCGAAGGCGAGCCAGATCAAATGGTCGTCAAAAAACAAAAAGATCGCCACGGTGACAAAGGGCAAGATCAAAGGGATCAAAAAAGGATCGACCACGATTACCGCTCGCTACAAGAACAAGAACTACACGCTGACGGCGAAGGTACTGGCACTGCCGAAACTCAGTGCCGCAAAGCTCTCCCTCACGGCGGGGAAGACCTCTACGCTGAAATTATCGGGGGCGGCTGCGTCGAAAACGTCTTGGAAATCCTCGAACACAAAGGCGGCGACCGCCTCCGCCAGCAAGCCGACCTATGCAAAGCCGGATTATACGATACAGGATTGGAACAAGACCACTACGGCTGAGCCGGACGTGAAGCCTGGTATGATGGAAGACAATTACGATGCGGTGGATTCCTACCAGGAAGGGAACATCTCTTTGGACGGCAGCATCTCGGAATCGGCGAATACCCGTGACACAAACACCATGTTCGTGGCTTTGGGAAACAGCAGCGTCGATGAAACCAAGACTCTGGATTCGGAAGAGGAAACGACGCTCGGAGATGTGGCTAAGTTCGGGGTAGAGGCCTCGATTCCGGAAGGCGTTTCGATCACGAACGGAGGAAAGTAGGTTTCCGGCCATATCCAAGTGCGTTTGGAGAAGAAC
>JAFUXY010000453.1 GCA_017477005.1 Lachnospiraceae bacterium
GTTTCAAATATCGTCATGTCCGCTTCGCCCGCTTTCCGCCCAGATTTGCTCAAATTCTTCTGTATGTACACCCAATGATTGCAACTGAGCCTTTAGGAATTTTTCTTGATATTCTATCTCTTTGTCCCTGTTTTCTGAATATTTTATCCTCAGCAAATCCGCATATTCACCAATTCTTATATCTTTAAGAATCTCATTTTCCATATTTTTTGAATCCTTTAGCAAATTTCCGCCCCGCTCGGCATTTCCTTCTCAGGAGTCATTAGCGACAGATTTCCGTCAGCATCCTCCGCACAGAGCAGCATCCCTTCGGACAGAAGCCCCGCCATCTTTGCAGGCTTCAAATTCACCAACACCATCACTTTCTTGCCAACCATTTCCTCTGGAGAATAGTATTTCTGAATACCGCTCAAAATTTGCTTCGTTTCACTGCCGATTTTCACTTGCGAACAAAGCAGCTTCTTCGATTTCTTCACCTTCTCACAAGCAACAATCTCCCCTACAGCAAACTGCAGCTTGTCAAAATCCTCATAAGATATTTCCGGCTTCAAAGAGAACTCTATTTCCTCTGAATCCGTTTCATCCTTCTCTTCTTTGGCCGAATCGTCTTCTACTGCTGCCTGCTGTACCTCTTGCAGCTTCTCAACCTCTTGCAAAACCTTTTCCAAATCCAACCGCTCAAACAAAATTTCCGGCTTTTCCGTCACAGAATTACCATTTTGATAATGTCCAAATGTGTTTAATTCGTCAAACGGAGTTTCCTCTGCACCGAGCTGTTGCAAAATCTTTTGAGAAGTTTCCGGCATAAAGCTCTTCAAAAGGCAGGCCTCCACACGAATTCCCTCTACCAAATTATAGAGTACCGTTGAAAGACGATCTTTTTTCGCCTCATCCTTGGCCAACACCCACGGCTCAGTCTCATCAATATATTTATTCAATCGGCGAAATGCCGCAAAAATAGCCGATATAGAATCTGCCACTCGCAGCTCCTTCATCTTTTCGATACAGATGTCACGGGTTCCCTCAATCACCGATTTCAAATCTGCGTCTATTTCTTCCTGCCCGCCAAACTCGCCCTTGTCGCACACCACGCCCCCAAAATATTTGTTTGACATAGCGATCGTGCGATTGACCAGATTACCAAGCGTATTAGCCAAATCTGAATTGATTCGTTCCACCAAAAGCTCCCACGAAATCACCCCGTCATTATCGAAAGGCATTTCATGCAGCACAAAATAACGCACCGCATCCACGCCAAACAGATTGACGAGATCATCCGCATAAATGACATTTCCTCTTGATTTTGACATTTTCCCATCGGACTGAATCAACCAAGGATGGCCAAATACCTGCTTTGGCAGCGGCACATCGAGTGCCATCAAAAAAATAGGCCAATAGATTGTATGGAAGCGAATAATATCCTTGCCGATCAAATGCAAATCCGCCGGCCAATACTTTTCAAACATTTCCGTAGAATGACCGTCAGCGTCATATCCGATGCCGGTAATATAATTCGTCAAAGCATCCAGCCACACATAGACCACATGCTTTGGATCAAAATCAACAGGAATCCCCCAGGAAAACGATGTCCGCGACACACAGAGATCCTGCAAGCCCGGCAAAAGGAAATTGTTCATCATCTCATTTCTGCGAGAAACCGGCTGGATAAACTCAGGATGCGCATTGATATGATCAATCAAACGGTCGACATACTTCGACATTTTGAAAAAATATGCCTCTTCGCTGGCTCGCTGCACCGGGCGTCCACAGTCTGGACACCTCCCATCCACCAACTGAGACTCTGTCCAAAAGGATTCATCCGGCACGCAATACCATCCTTCGTAATTGCTTTTATAAATATCCCCCTTGTCATAAAGCTTCTTGAAAATCTTCTGAACCTGCTTCTCATGATCCTCATCCGTAGTCCGAATAAAACGATCATAGGATGAATTCATCAAGTCCCAAATCCGTTTGACCTCACCAGAAATGTTATCCACATATTCCTTTGGCGAAATCCCCAGTTCTTTTGCTTTTTCTTCTATTTTTTGTCCATGTTCATCCGTACCCGTCTGAAAACGCACATCATAGCCTTCTTCCCTGCGAAAACGTGCGATCGCATCCGCAAGGACGATCTCATACGTGTTGCCGATATGTGGCTTTCCCGAAGTGTACGCAATTGCAGTGGTAATGTAATATCTTCCCTTATCCATCCTGTTCCTTCTTCCTCACACCTATTCCTTGATTTCATCTATGTCAGTCATATTGACCCCTGCTACTCCCAAAATGCTTTTCAATGCCTTATATCTTTTTTTCAAATGCTCATAAGTCTCTGTCGCATTCTCTTTTCGAGCCAATTTCATAGATTCCTGTATATCCTTAAATTCTATCGTATCACGTTCTACAATCTCAAGACTTATTGCCATTTTTTCTTCCCTATTCCTTTATCTCATCGATTTCTGCCATATTGACCCCTGCTACTCTTCATGCATAAACGCTCCACATTTCCCGCAATAGTCCGAATCCTGCGACACCTGCACCCCACAGCGAGGACAATGCCTGGCGCCCTTCTTGTTGGCCAGCTCCGCACGAAGGTCATCGAGCTCTTCCAACAGGTTCTTCACCTCCGTGAAGCTGTTCAGTCCACCCTCTTCCTCTCGTTCATCGTCCTTGTGTTCCATATAATATTTTTTTCCGAGCTCCATATACAGCTCATTCAGATACCCCTCGCGAGTCCGTATTTCATAACGCAACTTCGCCCTCTCCGATAGATCTCCGGCTGCCTCCTTCACTTCTCGTCCCGCAAAAATCACCGCATCCTGTATCTTGTCAAAAAAATTGTTTTCCATAGCTACCCTCCCTTTTTTCAATCCAAACTCAGTTCTTGAAGATTCACCCCATAGGTTTCCAATTTCACTGCAGATTCCTTGATTTCATAATCCAGTACCTTGTTCTCCTGCCCTCCGTTATTTGCCTTGATCAATTGCAATCGGCAATAATTCCTTATTTCAATTGTCTTCATCTCTTCGATTGTCATGACAAAATCTCCCCAATAACCTATTCCTTGATCCTATCCAACTCCGACAAATTTACACCCAATGTCTGCAGCAAAACCTTCAGCTCTATGTACCTGTCTTTTAAGAGTTCATACGTCTTTTGGGCATTTTCTTCCTTTGCCGACTTCATTATTTTTTGCACACTACTAAACTCATTGATTGCATCTTTAATTGTATCTGAACTATTTGCCATACCGTCCTTCACCTCCCAACAATATACACCATATACCCTGCATAGACCGCCACCATGCAAGCCCCTTCAATACGGTTGATTTCCTTTCTCGTAATGCAAAACACCCACACAACAGCCGACACAATCAAAAGCACAAAGATATCCATGACATTATCCTTTGCAAACGCAATCGGAGACAATGATGCGGCCACTCCCAAAATCAAAAGAATATTGAAGATATTCGATCCAATCACATTACCCACGGCCATATCAATTTCGCCCTTCTTTGTCGCTACCAAAGAAGTCACAAATTCCGGAAGACTTGTCCCCAAAGCTACGATCGTCAAGCCAACCAACGTTTGAGATACGCCAAAGGCCAAAGCAATTGTAACAGCGCCATCTACAACCCAATCTCCTCCCAGCTTGATAGCGACAGCGCCTCCCACAATAAAAATCACACTCTTGAGAATAGAAATTTCTTCTCCAGACTCCACTTCTTCTGTATTTTGATCCTTCCTCGCCGAAACAACCATCAAAGCCAAAAAAGCGACAAAAACTGCCAAAAACAGAATTCCATCCAATTGAGACAAACTGCTCCCGGCGATTCCAAGCCCCAAAAGCATTGCCAAGCTTAGCATATAAATTGGATAATCCCGTTTCAGCGTTTCAACAGACACTGAAAGCGATCGGATAAAAGCACTTGCACCCAAAATAACCAGGATATTGAACAAATCCGAACCTACTACATTCGACACAGACAAGGAATTGTTGCCAGTCATAGAGGCAGATACACTGACTGAAAGCTCCGGAAGACTTGTTCCCATCGCAACAATCGTCATTCCTATGATCAATGTAGGTACAGACAGTTTTTTCGCTATAGCTGAACTTCCGTCTACAAAAAAATCCGCTCCTTTGATCAAAAAAACAAATCCAGCGAGCAGCTTACAAACTGCCAGTATTACATTCATTGTGTTTCAATCTCCTCTTCTCTGCAAAACAGGTATTTTGAAGTCTGGATATTTTTTGTAAAAATCTTTCACCAATAATCCAGCCAAAAGACCGGAAACGATTCCGGTAAAAGCACCCACCAACACATCGGTGGGAAAATGTACGAATAAATACAGCCTGGACAAGCCAATCAAGGCCGCCAACAAAAAGGCCAGCATCCCCCAGCCCCTGCTATATTGAAAAATGGCTGTCGCTGATGCAAAAGAAAACGACGTATGGCCTGAAGGGAATGAAAAATCATCTGGTATATCCACCAACAATGGAACCGAAGGTTCGATCCAGCAAGGCCTGTCTCTCGCTACCATATGCTTCAGGATCATATTGCACAACAAATAAGAAAAGCAAAACGCACCCATACCAGTTAGACCTATTCGTTTGTCTTTTGCAAACAAAAAGACAAGTAATATAAGGATAATCCAACCAATTCCCTTTTCACAGAACATGGTAAGTCCCAAAGCAATTTTATCCATCAAAGGTCCATGTAGTGTTTGAAACCAATGCAGCAAATCAAATTCCCAATCCATATCTCATCTCCCTGCATTATCCAATATTTCAAAATTTCGAAAGAAAAAACGATTCTTATTTCACGCAACAGTTACTTTTGTGAATTTTTTCTTTCCTCTCCGCAAAATGAATTCCTCTTCAAAATCCGCCTTTGAATAAACGGCTTTTGTGTCAGTAACTTTTTCTCCATTGACGGAAACTCCTCCCTGCTCCACGGCCCGGCGCGCTTCATTCCGCGAAGCACACAATCCCGCCGCCACCAAAAGCGGCAAGAGTCCTATTTGATCTTCCGAAAAATTTTCCTCTTTCAACTCCTGTGTCGGCATATTTTCTGAAGAGCCGCCAGCAAATACTGAAACAGCGGCCTTCTGCGCCTTCTTCGCTTCATCCTCTCCATGTACCAAACTGGTCAGCTCCAAAGCCAAGATTTCCTTTGCTTCATTTAGCTTTTGTCCCTCCCAGTCCTCCATTTTCGCCACTTCTTCCAAAGGCAAAAATGTCAGCATTTTGATACATTTTCGGACATCCGCGTCATTGACATTGCGCCAATATTGATAAAAATCATAAGGAGAAGTCTTATCCGGATCCAACCATACGGCACCGGACTGTGTCTTTCCCATCTTTTTTCCTTCAGAATTCAAGAGAAGGCAAATCGTCATCGCATAGGCGTCTTTTCCAAGTTTGCGACGAATCAGCTCCGTACCAGCGAGCATATTCGACCACTGATCATCCCCGCCAAACTGCATATTGCAGCCAAATTCTTGATATAGACGATAAAAATCATAGGCCTGCATGATCATATAGTTAAATTCGAAGAAGGAAAGCCCTCTTTCCATACGGTTTTTGTAACATTCCGCCGTCAGCATCCGATTGACTGAAAAATGAGTGCCCACTTCCCGCAAAAGTTCAATATAATTCAAATCCAACAGCCAGTCGGCATTGTTCACAATACGAGCCTTGTCTTCTCCAAATTCAATAAACCGCTCCATTTGCTTTTTGAAGCAGGAAATATTGTGATCGATTGTCTCTCGCGTCATCATTTGGCGCATATCGGTCCGACCGGAGGGATCGCCGATCATCCCAGTGCCGCCGCCCAACAAGGCAATTGGCTTGTTTCCTGCCTGCTGCAGCCGCTTCATCAGACAAAGCGCCATGAAATGTCCAACATGCAGGCTATCTGCAGTTGGATCAAAACCAATATAAAATGTGGCTTTTCCTTCATTGATAAGATCCCGGATCTCTGTCTCATCCGTCACCTGGGCAATCAAGCCCCTCTCCTGCAATTCTTCAAAAATCTGCATTTTTATTTCTCCTTTTATTGAGAATACAAAACTCTGTTGAAATAAGAAACTTTTCCTTAAAACGATCCAACTCAGATAGAATTAGAAATCTTCAATAAAATATCACACTATTTCTCTTAGGTTCCTTACCCCCAATGTATTCAATAACACTTTCAACTCAATATATCTCTTTTTCAATCTCTGAAAAGTCCTATCTGCCTTCTCTTCCTTTGCCAAAAACATATATTCCTGTATGTTTCTGATTTCCTTAATTGAATCTACGATTATTTCCGATCTGTTTGCCATATTGATTCCCTTCCTACTGCTGAATCAAAAGCAGCGTCATACCACCAATCTCCTGGTCACAGAATGCGGAACACATATTTCCATCTTCATCGAAATGAGAGTGCGGATTGTCAAACGTCAGACCTTTGGTCTGCAAATACGCCATCGCGCGTCCCAAATGATAGGTACGAACCGCAATATGACCATGCAATCCAGGACCTCCCGGTCGTACCCCTTCGAAAAATCCACCTCCAAAATAGCCTTCCGCATCCTCTTCGAGCATTCCATCAAAGATGAACGCAACATCCTCCGCAGCACGGCGAGCCTCTTCATCCTTCGGGAAATTGATCCCAATATGATCAAAGGAAAATCCAAGCATCAGACGCACAGCTCTCTGACATGAACGGCGTATGCCCTCCATATCACCCTTTTTAATCATTTCCTGAGGCACCATCCAGTTGCCACCCACGGCCAGCACACGATTTGACTTCAAATAATTTGCGACATTTCCTTCGTTCAAGCCACCGCTCGGCATGAACTTCAATCCGGGATATGGTTCGCTCATAGCCTTCAGCCCGGCAATCCCACCATTTGATTCTGCCGGGAAGAACTTCACCAAAGACAGGCCCAACCGCAGCGCTGTCTCTATATCCGTTGGCGTGCTGACACCCGGTATGACAGGAATATCTTTTTCAAGACAGTATCTCACTACTTTTTCATAGATACCAGGACTCA
>JAFUXY010000454.1 GCA_017477005.1 Lachnospiraceae bacterium
GGTCGCTGACTTCGGCGCAGGATTATATGATGACGAACCTGTCCCGCTTCAACGAGGACAGTGGCAACATGATCGAATTGGTGATTGCCAACAACGACAATATGGCGGAGGGTGCGATCCGCGCGCTGCAAGCCTTGGGTTATAATCTGCCTGAGGAGAGAGGAAGCCGCATTATTCCGGTGTTTGGGGTGGATGCCACCGCTTCGGCGAGGCAGTTGATCGCAAATGGGATGATGACCGGGACGGTGCTGCAGGACTCACAGGGGATGGCCGGTGTGGTCGCCCATCTAGCCAGGAATGTGTCGATTGGAGAGGACCTGCTCGCAGACACGGAGAAATTTCGTCACGATGAGGAACATGATCTGAAAAATAAACTGTATATTCCTTATGGGATTTATGATCCGAATGAAAATAAGGCAGCCAGCATGCCCGAAACCGAAGACTAAGCAGCCTCCCTCTCTGTTCGAAGCACTTCGTTGATCACCGCTCCGAGCATCAGGAAATAATTGCAGAAATACAGCCAAAACATGACCAGTGCCAGGGTCGTCAGGCTTCCAAACATAGAAGCGGCGTTGAAATTGGACACATAAAAGGAGACAAATGCCGAGGACAGATAACAGCCGATCGTGGCGGAAATCGCGCCTGGTATCTGAGCCAGAAAATGCAGCCGTTTATGCGGGAAAAATTTGTACATGATCGCAAAGACCAAAGAAATCAGCACGACCGAATATGTGGACTGGAGTATCGACCCATAGGTGGACAGGGACAGTCCGTGCGGCCGATAGCGAAGCATGACGCTGCGCATATTTTGCCAAAACACCGTGCAGACGACAGCCAAGATCATCAGGAGGATCGCAGCCAACGTGTAAATCAGCGACCACAGCCGCACGATGAAGGATTTCTGTGATTGTTCGGTGCTGACAATCCGATCGAGCCCGGTCGCGACAGCGTACAATGCGTTCGATGAGGTCCACAAGGTAGTAATGATCGACAGAGAGATGAGTCCGGACGAGGACGAGTAGATTTCTTGCAGGATTTCGTGGAGCGTGGGCAGCAGATATTCCGGGAAGATTGAGTCCACCGTGAAGAGCAGGCTTTCCTGGCTGATCGGCGCGAAACGCATCAATTGCAGCATAAGAATTGCGAACGGAAAGACCGAACACAAAATAAAAAAGGCAGACTGTGCCGCATAGGCCGTAATCTGGTCATTCGTGCTTTTTTGCGTCAAATGTGTCAAAAACCGCAGCGCACGTTTGAATTTTTCCCCGATTTCATTCTTTTTCATAGGTAGTTTTTAATTCCCCAAAGCCCAATTTCCCAAAATCCGAACGATAGGTCGAAAACCCAAGGAACCGTTTTTACTTCCATTCCCTTTACAACATCCCCGCCCGGCAAATCCCAAAGTCCAGCAGATAGGAAAGCGCCCCAATTGCCAGAAACCAAATCGCGCTGGCCCAGATGGGCTGCTCGTAGACGTGGAAAAACGCATACGGCCCGACGAGGACGCGTTTGATATTCAGGATCAAAATAATCAATGAGTACACCAAAGTAATCCCCATCACCACCCACACATACGAGATGCGCAGCGAAGCGTTCGGCTCAAAAAAGACAAACGACACAAACGATACGATCGGCGCGAAAACATGGTGGACGGGCGTGGAGCCGCCGACAAAATTCCATTTCGGATCCCTTCCGGCCTTTTTGTCCAAAGGCGCCAACACGAAAAGGACGATCAAAAAGGTGAGCGTCAGCATACAGGTAGCAATATAGCGCAGCAAAACCGCCGCACTCGAAAGAGCTACTGTTGGAAAAAACGCCGACACCAGATACACGCCCGAAGCGAGCAGCGCCAGATCGTTGCTGAGGATCGTATAAAAGCGCAAGCCCGCCCATCCAAGATCCCGGATCTGAATCCGTATGGCGAAAACCTCCATTGCGAAGAGCAGCAGATTACAAATAAGGGCGACCACCGCCGCCCCATGTATAGCAAAAACCATAATTAAAGTTTCAATTCCTTCATAATCTTGTCCACGTTGTCCTCGATCGAAGTATTCACCGTCTCCACTACGACATCCGCATGTCGGGGCACGTCGTACGGGCTGTTGATGCCGGTGAAGAACTCGATTTCTCCGGCTCTGGCTCGCTTGTACAGCCCCTTGACATCGCGTTCCTCGCAGATGGCCAACGGCGTATTGACGTACACCTCATTATAAGAATCCCCAAGGATCGTCCGCGCGTTGTGCCGATCCGTCCGAAGCGGCGAAATGAAGGTCGTAATCACGATGATACCCGCCTCGTTCAAAAGCCGTGCGACCTCTGCAATACGGCGGATATTCTCGGCACGATCGGCTTCGGAAAAGCTCAGATCGCGGTTCAAGCCCATGCGGATATTGTCGCCGTCCAAAAGCATCGTGTGCATCCCAAGAGAGTGCAGGCGCTTCTCAAGCGAGTTTCCGATGGCGGATTTTCCCGACCCCGAAAGCCCGGTGAACCAGATCGTCCGTGCTTTTTGGCCAAGGCTCTCTTCTCGCATCTGCCGGTCGATATCGACTTGCTGCCAGGACAGATTTCGCTTGTTGCGCTCGGCTTTGAGGACGATTCCGCAGGCGGCCGTCGCGTTGGTCACGCGGTCGATCAGAATGAACGAGCCCAGATCTCGAATCTTCGAAAACGGAGCAAACAGTATCCGTTCTCCGACGCTGACCTCGCAGACCGCCAACGCATTTTTCTCGATTTCGTCCGCCGGAAGATGCTCCCCGGTGTTCACATCGATGCGGTAACGAATATCCGACACCACGACCGGAAGTGTCTGTGTTCCCAATTTGAGGTAATAATTCCGCCCCCGCACCAGCTTCACTTCGTCCATCCAGAGGATCTGCGCCAAAAACTCCCGTCCCAGATTCACTTCCACGTCCTTTGCCAGCACGCAGCCGCGGGACACGTCGATCTCCCGATCCAAAGAAATCGTCACAGGGTTTCCGATCGAAGCCTCCTCGACCTCTTTGTCGGCCAGCAAAATGCCAGAGACCTTTGCCGTCTCGCCGCTCGGCAGAGAGGTCAGCTCGTCTCCGATGCGGACGCTTCCCATAGAAATTTCGCCTTCGAAGCCGCGGAAGGTGCGGTTTGGACGGCAGACCCGCTGTACTGGCAGCAAGAAGCCCTCGCCCTCGGACGCACGATCTACGTCCACGTTCTCCAAAATCGACAGCAGCGCCTCGCCGTCGTACCAAGGAGTGCGGTCGGATTTGACATTGATGTTGTCGCCCTCGGTCGCCGAGACAGGAATGATCGCCGCCGTAGCGATATCCATATCCTCGATTTCTTTTTCAATTTGGGCTTTGATTTCGTTGTATCGTTCCTCGCTATAATCCACGAGGTCCATTTTGTTGATGGCGAACACATAGTGCCGGATTCCCATCAATGCGCAGATACGCAGATGCCGCCTGGTCTGTACGACAACGCCCTTTGTCGCGTCCATCAGCAGCACCGCTAAGTCCGCAAATGACGCGCCCACCGCCATATTGCGGGTGTATTCTTCATGTCCCGGCGTGTCCGCCACGATAAAGCTGCGCTTTTCCGTGGAAAAATAACGGTACGCCACATCAATAGTAATCCCCTGCTCCCGTTCGGCCATCAGCCCATCCAAAAGCAGCGAGTAGTCGATATTTCCATCCGCGGAGCCGACCATAGAATCCAGCTTCAGGGATTGCTCCTGGTCTGTGAACAGCAGCTTCGCGTCATAAAGCATATGCCCGATCAAAGTGGACTTCCCGTCGTCCACGCTCCCGCAGGTAATAAACTTCAATAATTCTTTCATGTTTTTCCTCATTTTTTCCTAGAAGTAACCTTCTCTTTTTCTCTTTTCCATACTCGCTTCGCCGCCGTCCTTGTCAATGATGAGGCTGGTGCGCTCGGAATCCACGGATGCAAGCGTCTCGGCTACGATTTCATCCAGGGTCGTGGCATTGGATTCCACCCCTCCGGTCAGCGGATAACAGCCGAGCGTACGGAAGCGAATCTTCAAATTCTCGACCGTCTCATCCTCTCCGATCGGCATGCGGTCGTCGTCCACCATAATAATCTGTCCATCCCGCCGCACACAGGGTCTTTCCGCGGCAAAATACAAGGATACGATTTCGATATTTTCCCTCTGAATATACATCCAGATATCCTTCTCCGTCCAGTTCGACAGAGGGAAGATGCGGACACTTTCGCCCTGATGCAGCCGCATATTGAACAACTTCCAAAGCTCCGGCCGCTGTGCCTTGGGGTTCCACGCCTGGTTTTCATCGCGGAACGAGCAGATTCGCTCCTTGGCGCGGGATTTTTCCTCGTCCCTGCGCCCGCCGCCGAAGGCCGCCGTGAAGCCATAGAGCTTCAAAGCCTTTTTGAGCGCTTCGGTTTTCATCACGTCTGTGTAGGCCGCCCCGGACGTAAACGGATTGACGCCTCTCGAAAGCCCCTCTTCGTTGATGTATTCAAGCATTTCGAGACCATGTTCCTTGGCCATCCGATCGCGGAACGCAATCATTTCCTTGAATTTGTAAGTGGTGTTGACGTGCAAAAAAGGAAAAGGCGGCTTCTCCGGATAAAACGCCTTGAGCGCCAAATGCAGCATCACCGAGCTGTCCTTTCCTATGGAATACAGCATCACCGGTTTTTCGCATTCGGCGACGGTTTCCCGCATAATGTAAATCGCCTCTGCCTCCAATTTGTCCAAATGATCCATTTCTTTCTCTCCAATTGTATTGTAAACGAAAAATATTTCTGCACTCCATGCACACGAATTAAGTTCGTTCACTATAGATATAGTAACAAAATGCCCTATCAATATACGAAATAATTCAGTTGATTGTCAAGTCCTTCAGCAAGTCTCCAAGGGAGCTTCCGAAAGAATTTGGATTGTCCTTCTTGTTTCGCTGGCCCTGCCCCCGTCGCTTCGCGCCATTGTTCCTTGGCTTGCCGGAAGCCCTGTGTTTTTTGCCAGAGTCTGCGGCTCCAGAAGCTGGCCCGGCGGCTTGTCCAATGGTCTGCCCAGACGGGCTTGTGGTTGGTTCGCCGATCAACATAGATAGGCCGATGCGTCCCTTGTCGGCGTCCACCTCGACGACCTCCACGTCGACAATATCGCCGACCGACACCACCTCGAGCGGATGCTTGATAAACCGCTTCGTCATACGTGAAATATGCACCAATCCGTCTTGGTGGACTCCAATATCCACAAAGGCACCGAAATCTACGATGTTTCGTACCGTTCCTTTGAGGACCATCCCGATCTGCAGGTCGGAAATCTCCATCACGTCGCTGCGAAGGATCGGACGCGGCATATCGTCACGGGGATCCCGGCCGGGTTTTTCCAACTCCCCGATCATATCCAGGAGGGTAGGTTCTCCGATCGACAGTTCCTCGGCCATTTCTTTAATAGAAGAAATTTCCTTTCCAATGCCGGCCAGAGAGCCCGAAACGATCTCGGATTTGTTGTGCCCGAGCTTTTCCAGCAATTTCTCACATGCGTCATAACTCTCCGGATGCACGCCGGTCGCATCCAACGGATTGTCGCCAGAACGGATGCGAAGGAAGCCCGCGCATTGGGTGAACGCCTTCGGCCCGAGCTTCGCCACCGACAAAAGCTGCCGACGATTTTTGAAGGAACCGTTTTCTTCTCGATAGGCAATAATATTCTTTGCCACCGTTTTGGAAATCCCCGACACATAGGACAGCAGGGAATACGAAGCGGTATTGAGATCGACGCCCACACGGTTTACGGATGATTCAACAACACCGGTTAGTGTTTCGCCTAGCTTTTTCTGATTCATATCGTGCTGATATTGTCCCACGCCGATGGATTTCGGATCAATCTTCACAAGCTCCGCCAGAGGATCCTGCAGCCGCCGCGCAATGGAAGCCGCGCTTCGGGTTCCAACATCGTATTCTGGAAATTCCTCTGTCGCCAGCTTGCTCGCTGAATACACGGAAGCGCCCGCCTCGTTCACGATCACATACTGCACCGGTTTATCGATTTCGGAGATCAGTTCAGCGATGACAGCTTCCGATTCCCGCGAAGCCGTGCCGTTTCCAACAGAAATCAGGTCGATATTATATTTGTTGATCCACGACTCAACTGTTTTCTTGGATTCTGCAATGCGATTCTGCGGCTCCGTTGGGAAGATTACCGTATGATCCAACACCTTGCCGGTCTCGTCCACGACGGCCAACTTGCAGCCCGTGCGGAACGCTGGATCCCAGCCCAAACCCGTCTTTCCAACGATCGGAGGCTGCATCAAAAGCTGCTTCAAGTTCTCGCCGAATACATGGATCGCGCCCTCCTGTGCCGTTTCGGTCAGCGCGCTGCGTACCTCCCGCTCGATGGATGGCGCGATCAGCCGGTCGTACGCATCCTCGATCGTCTCCACTAGCTTGTTTTGCAGCGTTTCTTCATTATTATTAGAAATAATTTCTTTCTTCAAATATTCGAGGATGATGTCTCGCGGTGCTGTGATCTTTACATTCAAAAACTTTTCCTTCTCACCGCGGTTTATTGCCAGTACACGATGCCCGGGCAGACCCGCGATCGGCTCCTCGAAATCATAATACATTTCATAGACCGAGGACTCTTCTTCGTCCTTCGCCTTGGAGGTAATGCGTCCGGTCTCCTCTGTCGCTTTCCGAATATGCTCCCGGTACGAGGCGTTGTCCGAAATATCCTCCGCAATAATGTCGCAGGCACCGGCGATCGACTCCTCGACCGTCACCACTTCCTTTTCGGCGTCGATGTATTTGGCGGCTTCCTCTTCCAAATGGCCGCTTGCGTCCTGTGCGATCATCCACTTCGCCAGAGGTTCGAGACCCTTTTCCCTCGCAACCGTCGCGCGGGTGCGGCGTTTGGGCTTGAACGGGCGGTACAGATCCTCAACGGAAACCAGCGTCTGCGCGGCGGCGATCTGAGCCGAAAGCTCCGGAGTCAGCTTGCCCTGTTCCTCGATGGAAGCGAGTACCTGCTGCTTGCGTTCCTCCAAATTCCGCAAATAATTCAGACGCTCAAAGAGCAGCCTAAGCTGCTCATCATCCAATCCGCCCGTGGCTTCCTTGCGGTAACGCGCGATAAATGGGATCGTATTCCCCTCATCGATCAGCGCGACCGCGGCGTCCACCTGCTCTTTTCTGGCCTGCAATTCCTCTGCAATGATCTGTGAAATGTCCATAATTGTCTAAGTCTCCCTTGATAAGTAATCTCACCTGTACACCTTTGTTTCTGGCACAGCTTTGTGCGAAATCTACCGAAAAACCCTGTCTCTTGCCTGGTTTATTGGTGTGCCTACGAAATGCCAAATTTCTCGCCCAACAGTTCTTCTACAATTTCCCGCACCCTGTCCGGATGCGCCGGTTTGCCCAAAATCGCAGCGAATCCAGCCCTTTGATAATCCTTGCGATCCTCTGGTGTGTCGTTTGAGGTATAGCAGACCACCGGGATCGATGTCTTGCTCTCGCTCATATATTTCTTCAGATATATCATGGTCTCTGTGCCATACACCCCCGGCATCTGCTGATCCAGAAAGATCAGATCGTAATGATTTTCCTTGCAGAGATTCAGGCAATCTCCGCCGCTTTCCGCAAAATCAGAGGAAATGCCAAGCGGCTCGAGCATGGACGCCATGATCTTTTGATTGACCTTCATATCGTCAACGACCAGCGCATGTGCCCGCGGCTTTTGTTCTGCCGGTTCGGTGGTCGGCGTAGACGCAGCGTCGCCAGTACGGATAAAGGCCTGATCCTTCTGCGGCAC
>JAFUXY010000455.1 GCA_017477005.1 Lachnospiraceae bacterium
ACGAATCGCGGCGTTTGTCTTGTCGCTTCTGATCGGCGCAGCGGGAATATTACCGTTGATTGGCATGGACGCGCAGGCGGACGGAAACAAGGGCATTATTCACATTTCTACGGAACAGGAGCTTGTGACCTTGGCGAAGCGCTGCCGCAAAGATCGGTGGTCGGCCGGGCGGATTATTATGCTCGATCAGGATATTACTTTGAAAAAGAACACGGAGTTGGTCATTGCGTCCTTTGCCGGGACCTTTGAGGGCGGCGGCCATACGATCAAAAACGTAGGGATTTCCGAGGTGCCGTCTAGCTCCGGCTTTTTTGGCATTATTTTCAAGCGGGGCAAGGTTTCCAATTTGAAAATTGAAGGGAAATACAAGCCGGACGGGGTGATGAAGCGGATTGGCGGCATCGCCGGGTCAAACTACGGCACGATCGACCACTGTTCTTTTCAAGGCACGATCCGGGCTACCAGCGAGGTAGGCGGTATCGTGGGGCGGAATTTTGCGACCGGCGTGGTGTCGGGCTGTGAAGCCTCAGGCTCGGTGCAGGGCGATTCCTATTGCGGGGGCATCTGCGGCTACAATGAGGGACGAATTGAAAACGATACCAACAAAGCCAAGGTCAATACCAAATACGAAGATTCGACCATGACAAAGGACGAGCTGACGGATGCCTTGGAAACGATCATGATGGGCGAGGATTTGAATCAGCTCCGCAGCTTCCGTACCCGGATGGACGTGGGCGGCGTGGTCGGTTTTTCGGAGGGAGAGATCTTTTCCTGTACGAATGAGGGGCTGGTAGGGTATGAGCATGTCGGCTACAACACAGGCGGTATCGCCGGGAGAAGCACTGGTTTTGTGCAAAATTGCATCAACCGAGGCACGATTTTTGGCAGAAAGGATGTGGGCGGCATTGTAGGGCAGCAGCAGCCCTATTTGGCGATCGATTTTTCCGAAGGAGACCTTGGCGAGCTGAATGCGATGGTCAAGGATCTCGGGGATACGGTGGATAGGACGCTGACGGATGCGTCCGGTCATTCGGTGGATACGACGCAGCGCCTGCTTGCGATTTCCGGTCTGGCGGACGAGGCGGTGGATGATATCAATGCGATCACGGATACGGCGCATGAGGGGGGCGAGACGCTTTCCGATGCGGCGGCTGAAAGCATCGATGTGAGCCGGGTGACGGTGGATGAAATGGATGATTACCTGAGCGACGTGCTCGATGCGCTGGACGATCTCAACGATGAGATTGACGACAAGGACTCCGAAAGCCAGCTTTCGGATACGGAACGAAGGGAGCTGCATTCGACGATCGAGTCGATCAAGTCTACTCTGACAAATGGAAATGCCGGAAACGATGTAATCGAGCGGGTCAGCTCCTATTTTGAGAATCTGTTGGCGTTTCGGAACGCGGCGCGTTCGGGGATGGTGCAGATTTTGTCGCTGGTCGAGCGGCTGTCGACGGTGCGGGATGGTGAGTTGATCGATGCGATCGACGACTTAAACGATGCTCTGCAGGAAGACAACGATGTCTATGACGATATCATGGAGCTGTTGGACACGACGGAGGCCTTCAAGGACAAGGCCAATGATCTCGGA
>JAFUXY010000456.1 GCA_017477005.1 Lachnospiraceae bacterium
AGACGCTCATTGACATCGATCACATCGTCCTCTTCGACAAAGGAAAGCTCCATGTCGATCTGCGTGAATTCAGGCTGGCGGTCAGCCCGCAGATCCTCGTCCCGAAAACAGCGCGCGACCTGAAAATAGCGATCGTATCCGGCACACATCAAGAGTTGTTTGAACAACTGTGGCGACTGTGGTAAGGCATAGAAGCTCCCAGGGTGGATTCTGGACGGCACCAGATAATCCCTGGCTCCCTCCGGCGTCGATTTCTGCAGGATCGGAGTCTCTATCTCCAAAAACCCCTCTTCCGTCAAAAATTGCCGGATTACGCTTGTCACCTGACTGCGCAGCATCAGATTCCGCTGGAGATTCGGACGGCGCAGATCCAGATAACGATAACGAAGCCGCAGATCATCTCTGGTCTTCTGATCCTCCTCGATCGGGAATGGCGGCGTATCCGCCTCCGACAAAACACGCAGATCTGAAGCAATCACTTCTATCGCGCCTGTTTTCAAATTTTCATTGACGGCTGCGGTACGTTTCTGAACCGTCCCGACAACGGCGATCACAAATTCATTGCGCAGGCTTTCCGCTTTTGCAAAACCAGCCTCTCCAATCTGCGGCTCATCAAACACCACCTGCATCAAGCCACTGCGATCCCGTAGATCTACGAAAATCAAGCCACCTAAATTTCTTCGTCTCTGCACCCATCCCATCAGAGTGACCTTGCTGCCTATTTCTTCCATCGACACCTCAGTACATCGGTGGGTGCGATGCAGTCCTTTTATCGATTCGGACATATTCGATTTGCTCCTTTCCAAAGTTTCCTAATTCCACAACGGCTCCGCTCCATATGGGAACCTTTTCTATTGATTGAAAAATTCCCGGAAGGTTGCATAGCCCTCCTGCTGCAGCTGCTCCTTTTGGAATTTTTTGTTTTTATTCATACGAACAACGAGTACCGGATTTCCTTTTTTTCTTTCCTCTCCCGCCATCTGAAATACCTTGGCTAATCGATCAGACGGATATCCTTTCTCGATCAGAAAAGCGGTTTTTTCTTTGCTCCCCGGTACTTCAAAACCGGACTCCATCAGCAGCAATATAATCCGTTCAAATCCGATGGAAAATCCACAGGCCGGTACGCTTCTCCATGCAAACCGACCGACCATTTCATCGTAACGTCCGCCGCCTCCGCAGCTCCCTCCAAATTCAGGAATCGCCACCTCGAAAATCGTACCGGTATAATAGCTCATCCCCCGCACCAAAGTCGGATCAAACACCAGCGAAAAATCCGCCTCCTTTGCCGCGTCCACAGCAGCCGCAATCTCCATCATATTTTCAGAGACCTCTGCGGGCAGATAATCACCCAACGCCTCGGAAAGCTTGGACAATCCCTGTAGTGAGCTTCCATTTTCGGCCTCATTTTTCAGAGCAAACAAAGCCAAATATTTTTCTACCGCCTCGCTCGCATAGCCATGCTCCAAAAGCTCCTGTCTGACGCCGTCTAATCCAATCTTGTCCATCTTGTCCAGCGAAATAAACACATCCTCAAAGGCTTCTCCCGCAAAGCCTGCGTAGGCCGCCATTGCCTTCAAGATCCGGCGTTCATTGATCCGAATTTCAAAGCCCGCAAAGCCCAGCCGTCCCAAGGTCGTCGTCGTGGCAAGGATCAGTTCGATTTCCGCTAAATTGCTCGGGTCTCCCAAGATATCGATATCGCACTGTGTAAACTGGCGATATCTCCCACGCTGGGGACGATCC